>CAYOWR010000029.1:0-8453 GCA_964407725.1 uncultured Methanosarcinales archaeon | reverse complement strand
TGATTTAGTGCATTCTATGGCATCTGTGGCAAAGCCAAAAGAAATAAGAGAAGTTCTGGAACTTGCATTAAAAAACAAATTTATTGAAGCGAGAAATAAACTATTGAATTTGATGCTTAGCTATGGTCTGGCAGGAATAGATGTAATAAAGCAGATACAAAAAGAGATTTTAGAGTTGAATTTAGACAATAAGTCAAAGATGATTCTCATGGAAAAATGCGGAGAAATAGAATTCAGGCTTACAGAAGGCTCTGATGAGTTTGTCCAACTAGAGGCTTTACTAAGCCAGTTTGCTTTGGTTGGAAATAATTAATAAATATATTTAATTAGATTCAATAATACGAAACTCAATATTACTATACTTTAATTCAAAAACTGGAGACCCATGTGCTTCCATGAAATACAATGGGTGCCCCTCATAGCTATATCATCAGCAAAAGCAGGCGGAAACGGGTCACCTTTTATTGCTTTGCAGAACGAGGTCGTTCAGGGAATTTTTAATGTTGTATATTTTTTAAATGATATTTTGATATTAATTGATTTATTTTATTGGTATTGATTCATAGTTTAATGACAAAGAAATTAAATTAAAATACTTAAGTTTCTGTCAAATGCTTTACCAAAATTTGAGTTTCTTTTGTGTCAAGAACATTATATTGGAGTTTTATTCCGACATTCTTCTCCAAATCTAATCTGTCTGTTGTCAATTCAACTGTGCATGTTATTGTTCTTCTACCATCAACAAGCCTTACAACTCCCGTTGTACCAGCATCTAGGCCTCCACATTTCAAGTTTGAGAATATTGGATCTGTCGGTATTTCTGTTATTTCCACGCCAACATTATTCTCCACAACCCTTCTGGCTTTTGGATCTTTTGGACAACCTTCATCAAAAGATGATGGCACTCTCTTGTCCTTGCTCCAGAACAAGTCAACATTTCCAAAGCTTCTTACAATGTCAAAAGTGAATGATATTTTGTCTCTTCCAACAACGCTTTGTCTGAAATTCACCACCTGCACTGGGGCAGATGAGCTGTAGATTTGCCTTCCAGTTGTGCCTACTGCCGTTGGCCTGCATATGCTGTCATCTCTTATGTTTATCATATCCCTTAAGATGCACAGCTTTGTGATTGCCTCTGTCTCATAATTGTAGCATACATCTGCCCTGAAAGTAAAAGGTGTATTGCCTGGGAATTTAGTGGGTATAAAATCTCCTCCGCCTTTTGGGAATTGCGCAAAAGTTGTTGTTCCATCAACTATATTTCCTTCTGCATCTCTTCTTTTGGCCTGCAAGTCATCATCTGGCTTGACATCCCTTAAATCCTCAAATGACCTTCCAAAATCATTCGGGTCAAAGCCAACAAGGTTTAGGCTTACACGATCTCTTGGAATTGAAAATTCACCATCATTCTTAAGCTTGATTATTACATTAAAGCCAAATGATTCGTCATCAGTTACTTCAGGCGGTGGACTGTCTTTTTCAAAGTTTATAGTCAGGCCTGCTGTTCCGCCTAAAAATGGCGTTTTTGGCGCACTCCCAGTTGCTGCGCCGCTTCTCTTTGCGCAGGCTGAAACTAGAAGAGTCAAGCATATCAGAATTGCTATGGCATAATATTTTTTATTCATTTTGCCTCTTTTGAATATGTAGCTAAATTATTTTAATCTTGGTATATAAAGTTTTCTGTTTAGCAATTTTTAAGTGGTTGTGGTGATTTGCTTCTTAATCATTATTTTTCTCTCAGCAGTTGTTTTGTATGCATAAGTAAGAACAATCCTTAGGGGAGTTGTGTAGGCTGTTTTAGCTTCCGAATACGATGGATCTGATTTGGTAAGCTCGCATATAATCGAACCTTCTCCATTTAGTAACCGTATATACCCAAAATTGCCTTTAACATTTTCCGTAGCACCGCTATTAAGCTTTTCTCCAGCAAAAGGCCAGCACTGTAGTGTTTGTGGGCCTATTTTTACTTCTTGCAGATAAACTTTGTCAATGTCTTCCCTGCCAATCTTACTTTGCCCAAATGGATTGCATTTGTCTATAACATTGGAAGATGCTCCTGTGCCGCTGCCAGATTGCGACTTCAAAACATCTCCTAGGCCAACATTTTTTATTGTTATCTTGAATTGTGTTTTGTCTGCGAATGCCTCTTCTTCTATCTTTGTAACTGCTATTGGAGCCCCTTGGCTTGTTAAAGCTATATTTTGAACTTGGCATACTTTCTTTTGGCTTATTGTTGAGTATGGGTCTGGATCTATGCAGACATTTGGAGCTGCAACTGTATAATAATTATAGCATGCGACAGCCAGAAAAGTTGGCTCGTATTTTTCAACATTTAAGTCATTTATCCCTACATCTTTAAATGTAATTAAAGTTGATCCACCTTTGAGATTAACCATGCTCTTGCCCTGCAGCTCTATGGGATTCAACTCAAAAGAATTTGGACTGACTGTTAATATATTAGAATCATAGCCGCCTAAGAAGACTTTGCCTAGGCTATTGATTGGGTCTTCAACCTGCGGATAAGCTCCCTTGTTATTTATTTCCAGCACAACGTCAAATTTTTGCTGATCTGCATAAACTATGCTTGGGGGATTATTTGGCAAAAAAGTGACACTAACACCTTCTGTGCCTATCCTAAGCTCTTCTACAGCCTTTTGAGTGTCTTCTTTGCCGCAGCCAGAGATTATAAACAGAAGAATCAGCATAAAGATTAGAATTTCTTTTTTGTCTTTCATTATATTAAAACTTGAACTTTCCATATATAAAACTTTTTATTAACTAACTGGTTTTTGTATGAAATAGCTTGCTGAGATTGATTGTGTATAGCCATATTTTAACACTATTTTAAGCGGAGAAAGATACGGGTCATCTGACCTTGGCACGCCTTCCTCAAGATAGCATCTTATTATATCCTTGTTGTCCTTTAACTTTATGTGTCCAAGCTCATCACTTCCCTCTTTTTTTTCAAGCTGGCATTTTAACGGCTTGTTCGATAAAAATGCATCAACATACACTATATTAAAATTTTCATAAGTTGTATCGCTCTTAGTGCAGAAATCTTTAACCGATTCTTTTTTAATAACAACTCCAGGACCTTTATTCTCTATATAAATAAGGAACTGCGGCTTTATTTTGTCTGTTATCTGGCTGCCGGATAATTGAAGCGGCAGCATTAACGGCTCTATTTTTGTTATTGAGACTGGAGATCCCTGGCCATTGCTGAATATTAAGTCTTGGCTGCTGCATATTTTCTTTCCAGGCCTTAAATTGTTAATATCAGTATCAACACAAACAGTGCTTTCCAGAACAGTTTCATAAGGATAGCATAACGTAGCTGTAACAGTTGAAGGATGCGCTTCGCTTTGAGGATCTATCTTTCCAGCTTCTATGTTGTAGCTTATTATCTCTTCCTCACCGATTGGATTCAACTGGCTTTTTCCATTTAAATTGAAAATAGCGCTTGAGCCAGCTCCTTCTTGCATTACCTTGCCTCCTTTTAAGAGCTCAACCTTTTTTGTGTAATCCTTTTCAACTCCAAGCGAAAGAACAGCAACATCATTGCCTTTTATGCTATAAGCTCCTTTATTTTTTACTTTAATTATAGCTGGAAATACATCATTTTCAAAAATTTTTTGAGGCGGAGTATTTTTTAAGAATTCCAAAGACAAGCCATCAAGACCTGAGCGTATATCAAGAGGAGCTTTTCTTGTATTGGTTATACTGCATGAAGAAACAATTACTGCAAAAATCAGAAAAAAAATAATTTTTTGTTTCATTTTAAAAAAATTATGGATTTGTTTGCGCATCCTGGGTGTCATCAGCTCCTGTTCCAGTCCTGCTGCCGAACAGAGACCTTATTTCATTATTAATAACCTTTCCTTCTTTTATTCCTTTTAGCGCATTTCTTACCTTGTCAACATAATCAGAATCATAAGTATTAGGATATTTTGGGGTGGTGGCATCACAACCCCATCCATTGTAGCCTCTAGCAGCTGCATCTCCCTCTACATAAGAGCTGTAAGCTTCTCCTCTTTTTGATGTGCAAATATCACACGCCTTTTTTATGCTGGCATATGTTTGATATTCTTTTGAATTTTTGCATCCTTGGCCATAGCTTCTGTATTTGTCCATTAAATATGATGTGCCTACTTTAATATTACATTCCAAATCAAAAATAGTTTCACCTGGTTTACAGAGTCTTGCCACCTTCCCATTAGCTTCATTTTGAATTTTTTGCTGATCATTAGAGTTTTTTGAATAGTACCTCACTTGCATTATGCCAATGCTTGAGCCGCTGTTAATGATTCTATCCGGAGGGCATTTCCTTTCATCGCTCGGAATGCATTTTGTTCCTGGTCTGTAGCCTGGCTGGCAGCAGTGCTTCATTCCGCTTTCGACAGAAGCTATAGCCATAAGAAGGTCTGGGTTTATGCCTGGCACCCAAATGTCTGTATTCTCTTTGAATTCTAATACAGTTTTTATTAAGTCTTGCTCGGCAGTATAAGCTACAATCGGAGCTTCAACATTAACCTGCACAGAATTCTCGATCAAGTAATTGTATCTTGCTCTTACTCTAAAATATCTTGTTGTTATTGGATTATTATCGAGAACTGCTATAGTTGGATTAAACCTGCATTCAAAAGACCTGTGCTTGTCTATATCTTTGTTTATATCTCTGAATTTCAGGCTATCAACATTAAGTGCATATCCATTATAATTTCCCTGCAATCCTTCTCCACTTGTCGAAAAGAGAAAATCACATTCCTGCTCGCATTTGGTGTTTGATGTTTGGCACTCCTTTAAGCAGCTTTCTTTACCTTTCCCTGTTGCTGCTTTTTCATAACTTTCTTCGCATGCTTTGTTGCAGGGATTTAAGACTGTTTCTGTGCAAGTTTTTTTGCACTTTGTTTCATCATATTCGACAAAAGGCGTGCTGCACGGGCATTTTAGCTTTTCAGGATCGCTGTCCGGCCTTTCACAATCTTTTAGATTTGGTATCTCAACTCCTGGTGGCGTTAAAATTATCAATTCCGTGATCTTTTTTATTTTTCCATCCCATCTTGTTATTACATTTTTATCTTTATCTGTTATCTCCTGCCTGTTTGTGAGGGTTACTCCTATAGAAGGCCTTATTGTGTAGCCTTCGCTTACCGTGACTAAAGGACCTACATTAATTCCGATTTCAACAGGGCCATTTGTAAAAACTGGAATTGGATTTTTGTCTTTTATTCCGTATTGTGACAAAGGCTCAATATTCTCTCTGGCACTTGCTCTATATCTTTCCCTGTCCATGAAATATGCTTTTTGATATGCATCAGTGCCAAAGTTATAATCTGCAGAGAACGTTACTGTATTTGAACCAGGCTTTGTTTGCTCTTCTTCCTTAGTAGCAGGCAGGAATGTGCATTCTGTATCAACCTCATCAAATGTGAAAATTGGAAAGTTGAAATTCGGATAAATCTTATCCCCAAAAATTCTTCTATTATCTTTCCATCTTGAGCAATTAAAATCCACTATAACAACATCTGTGTAAGTCTTGCTTCTTATTGTGCCCCAGACAGTTATAGCTTCATCTGCATAAAATCTTGGATCTGCTGCTCTTATGTTTGAGAAATATACGCCTAAGCTTTCATATCGATTTTTTTCTACATTTCCTCTGTATAAGCCAGCTGTTGCTATGTCTAATCTGCCTTCTATTATTCCAGTAACTTTATCCTTGAATTGGCTGAAGAAGTCTTTGTAGTCTGCGCCTTCAACAGGTACAAAGCTTATGCTCCCACCTTGAATTCCAAGAGTATTTACAGTGAATATTAGAAATAAAACTAAGATAAAAACTAACGCTCTCATAGGAAAAGAGCTATCAGATCTCATTCGGCAATAAACGCATACTATAATAACCATTATTGGTATAAACCTTAATACATCTATGCCTGAATTCCAGAGAAGGCTGTAGCCATAAAAGTCGGCTATCAACAATAAAGGAACAAATATATGCCAGAAGCTTGGATTTTCCTGCTCTTTTCTGGCAACATAAAAAAATCCGAATATTAGTATAAATATTACATGGAGCAATGCCCTAGTATTTCTTACCCAACCTATATTAATCCAGAAGAATGAAAATACAAGCGCCATGAACATAAAAGTCGGGTAGTCTGCAAAATCTGTACCTTGAATTTTATCCTTAAAGAAGTATAATAGAATGAAAATACCGATTATTATTGCGAGAAAGATGTAGTTTACATAACGATATCTATTCAATTGAAATGTATAATAATTATTGACAAACTGGTTGATGACAAGAATCAGCGACAAAGAAATTATAAATCTCCAAACATGCCTTTTAGCAAGATCGTATATCATGCCAAAAAATAAGAAGATAAAAATCACAATTGAGGTTATAACTGCTGCCCAGTTTGTATTTAAAAATCCTGAAAGATCAAACTTGAAGCCCGCATAAGGAGGGCCAAGCCATCCCAATAAAGGCAGGCCAGCAGGCAATAAATCTATTCCCCATATTATAAACGCCACAGAAATCAAGATTGATGTGTCATCACCTTCAATGAAACCTGAAATTATAATCCACAAGAATATGACAAAAGCAATTGCCAACACCAATTTTTGCCAGCTAAATCCAAAAAATCTAATTGCTAATCCGACAAACACCAAAATCAAGAGCACAATTATCAACCAGTTAGGCCTTCTTTTGCCGCTTTGAACCACTACCTTTGTGCCCATAGTGGCAGAATCTTTTTGTTGTTCCTTTTTTTGTTTGAGTTCTTCTTCTCTGCGTTTCTTATCCTCTTCTTTCTCCCTTTTTTTTTCTTCTTTTCTACGCTTCCCATCTGCTCGCATAGCTGCCGCTTTTTCTGTTAATGCAGCTCGCAGAAATTGCCACTGCCATTGCGCTTTTTTATCCTTGAACATCCATCCCATTTTATTGCTGCTTACTCTAAATTAGTAATAGAATTCTTCTCAAGCCACCTCTTCTTTTTAGTGATAATAAAAATGATTAAACAACTTCTATGCGCAATTCCAGTATTTCTACATCCTCAATCGGTTCTATCCTGACAAAATTGTTGCCTTCTGATATTTTGCTGTCAATATTCTTTGAAAATTCAACTTTTCCTGTTTCAATCATTTCTGCACGGCCATTTACATCAAGCTTGACTTCTTTTTGTCCATAATCTGCAAATTTTAGAACTAGGATAAGGCTATTGTCTCCATCTCTTACTTTGTCAAACAGGCCACTTGTTATCTCGAAGAAATAAGTTTTAACTTTTGGCTCTTTAAACTCCAATTCTATTTTTATCTGCTCTACGCTATAGCTTCCTTTGTTTGTTTTGAAAACTATATTGTTTTCACCTTCGTTTAAAACACTTTTAGGTATGCTCTGCTTGTAGGAAGTGTCGCAAGCTGGAATTGTTGAAAATAATTTTTTATTGTTAACAAATATATCTAAATTGCCTAGGTCTTTAATATCGCTGCAAAAAGGAATGAACTTCAGTGTTGCCTTGTCCATGCTTGCATATTCAGAATCTGTCAGTGTGAATATGTTTGTGCTTTCCTGCCTGCTTGTGTCTGTTATGTCACCAATTATTTTTACATTTTCAAAGCTGTACTCGTTTGTTGTCCAGAATTTAGCACCAACAGAAGAGACGCTTAGCTCAAGTATGTTTGATTTTTGCAACAACTTTTTATCCAATTTAACTGGCTCGGTAAGTTCGCTTGTCAGCTCATTTTCAAAAATAATGACTCCATTAAGCTTTATAGTCAATACTCCATTTCTTTTTTTTGTTGTGAATGAAAGTACAACATTATCTGTATTTTCCAAGTCCTCTATATCAAATTCTATTTTCGCAATTTTTTTATCAAACCACCCATTTCTGACTATAAAAGGATTTATTTTTTTAATCTCTTTTGCATTTGTAGTTTCAACCAGAAATGCATCTGGAATGTTTTTTTGATCTTCCAAGCCTTGTGATGTGCTTAAGGATCCTGGGTTAACTTTTAATAAAATGTTTTGATTCTCTTGGCCTGTTTCTGTAGCATTTTCAAGAAATTTCTCCCTTTGGGATGTTGGCAAAAATATGATATAAAGAATTATCAAACCTGCTATAATTGCCACTAATATAGCTGCATTCAAGCCGCCTTGAGCCCTTTTATTCATTATAACACCTTTTTTAAATAGTTTTAACTACACTGTTGTAAAGAAATTAACATAAACATATTTAAAGGTTTTGATTTTAGTATTCTGAATGAAATTAATACATTCTAACCTTAAAAAAGGGGAAATAAAATTGATTACTCAGAGCTTTGATGATTCATGGTATTTAAGCACTATCATAGAACCCGGAGATTTTGCGCAGGGAAAAACTTTCAGAAAGATTAAATCAGGCTATGAGGAAGCCAAGGAAGCAACAAAAAAACCAGTTTTCTTGAAAATTGAAGTTGAA
>CAYOWR010000028.1:3272-8665 GCA_964407725.1 uncultured Methanosarcinales archaeon | reverse complement strand
TGCCATACTCCGTTCTTGTCTTTGTATCTTCTCTGCAAAGAAACAGTCCTGTAAGCTACTACTTCTCCGTTTCTGCCTTTTCCTTGGTTTTGCCAGACAGTTGCAGATACGCTGCCTGTGCTGAATTTCTTTTCTGGTAGGTTTTTTTCCATTTTTACCACCCATTCCTTATCGGTTTTTGTTTCAAATCTCCTTAATTATGGATGGTTTGGCTTTAGGCGGATTTACGCCATTTCCTTGCCATCCCAGAGATTGGGTAAAGATGCCTTGCGACACCTTCAGATATAGTAAGTTTGAGTTAGTTTATATATCTTAGGCAGCCATGTCCAGTGTCCAGTGGTACTTGGATATATAGTTTGTGGGCAATATGTTGCATAAAATTTAAAATAACTTCATAGTTATTTTGTAATATGGGGGTAAATACTGTTATTGTAGCTACTGGAAGTTATATTCCTACAAGAGTTGTCAGGAATTCTGACTATCTTACACATACAATGTATCCGGATGGAACTGTAATTGAAAATCCTACAGTTTTTTATGACGCTGATGGTAATGTGCTTAGCAAGCCAACATCTGAGATAATATCAAAATTTGAGGGGATAACTGGGATATTTGAAAGGAGATATGTAAGAGATGGTCAAACAATAGATGAAATAGCTGCCTTAGCAGCAAAAGATGCATTATATTCTTCTGGCATATCTCCAGATAGCCTTGATGGCATCATAGTTGCGCAAAACTTTATTGGGCTTCCAAGCCCTGGAGAATTTGTCCCTAGTGTAGCATCTAGGGTAAGGCAACGATTAGGCATAACAAATCCAAATATGAATAATTATGACTTGACAGCTGCTTGCCCTGGCTGGCTCAAGGCAGTTTTGAATGCAAATGATAGCATTAATTCAGGTCGTGCTAAAAGGATTCTTGTAATTGGCGCAGAAATTATATCCTGTCTCTTAGATCCGCATGATGAAAATAGGCTTCTTTTTGGCGATGGTGCTGGCGCACTTGTAATTGAAGCAGTCCAAAGTGAGCTTCCTGCAGGAGTTATTTCGTATATTCCAAGGTCTGACACTTTGGAAAATGCATTTTCGTTGTCGAGATCTTTCAATAAAGCATACCCCTATCCTAATAAGTTATTTGTAAAAATGAATGGTCGTAAAGTTTATAGCTATTTTCAAAGATACGCTCCAGGAGTCATAAAGGAAAGTATTGAGATGGCAGGACTACATATTGATGATATTAAGATGGTTTTTATGCATCAGGCAAATGAAAAAATGATTGAAGAGGCGCTAGAGCGATTGTACAAGCTGTACGACAGAAAAGTTCCTGGTAATGTAATGCCTATGACAATCAGTTGGCTGGGAAACAGCTCTGTTGCTACTATTCCTACATTGATGGATTTTGTATTCAAGAAAAAATTTGGCCACTACAAGCTGAGCCCAGGTGACTACATAGTAATTGCATCTGTAGGTGCTGGAATGAATATAGATTCTGCTGTTTATAGACTACCAAAACCTAATTGACATTGCTTAATCTCTTCATCTCCTCTTCAGGATTTGGCTTGGGATCAACATTATTTGCTACAAACTCTATTCTGTTAAACATAGTATTCTTGTTTGTTCTGCCATTGACTTTGATGATAGTTCCTAATAATTCATTTTTTACTGCTTCAAACTCTGCTGGCTCCTGCCTGAATTTTAATAATTGCTCTTGCGACATGCTCAAAAGCCTTTCAACATGATTCCTGAAAAAAACGCATCTTATTGTCTCTGTTCCATCATCAAGAACAGAATTAAGAACATAGGAATAAGCTGGAATTACATTTCCATGCTCTGAGCAGACAAACAAGTCAACTGACGGCTTTGCCCTTTTGTTGCATCTCGGGCAGATTTCATAAAATTTCAGATCAAAAACCTGGACTATTGTGCCTAACAATTCTGCTTCATCAACTTCATTCAATTCTTTTATTTTTTTCCTGTCGCTTTTAACCTGAACAAGAACTTCATTTACAGTTTCGCCTTTTGGATTTATCAAGAGCTGGCTTTTCTCATTAAGGTGAATTTCTTTTCTGTTATTATTTTCCCTTACATAGCCTCCTAGAATCTTGACAATTGAGCCTTGACTTAAATTTGTCACATTATCTGTCTGAGAACCCCACATCACAACCCTTATTGTTCCTGTATCATCACCGATAAGCATTGAAGCAACTTTTCCGCTTCTCGTTTCTGTTGCAAATTCCCTCACATCATAAACCTGCAGAACTTTTCCTACAGTCTCAACATCCCTCATTCCAGTTAATATATTCTTAATCTGCAATTTGCCGCTTAAAGGCTCGAAAATCTTTACTCCTAATTCATTTGCCACTATATGCGCAGCTCCTTCTTTGCTTATCAAACCAGAAAGCTGCTTTAGCTTTTTCTCTACTCTTTCTTCTATCTCTGCAGTGTTCATTTTAGTGGCTTCATTTATCTTAAGAATTATCTCCTCGTAAGGAATCTTTATCATAAAGAATGGTTTAAGCAAATGGTTTATAATAGTTTTGTTTTTTGATGTTTTAATATGGTAATTAGTCAATAAACTAACTTCAATAACTAAATGCATTAATGAAAATCCAATAAATGAATTCAAAATATATGACAATAAATACAATAAAAATACTCATCAACGAATTAAAAACTTAAGAATATAAAACAATAATAATAAAAAATCAATAAGCTAGAACGACCTCGTTCTGCAAAGCAATAAAAGGTGACCCGTTACTGCTTACTTCTGCAAATGACGAAACTATGAGGGGCACCCATTTGAGTCGGGAGAGTGAATGGGTCTCATTTTTTTAAAAATATAGTAATTATTGAGTTTCTTATTGTAATATTTTATGGAACTATTACAGATATTACATCAGCATTTTTTGTGAATTGATTTGAGTTTTCATCAAAAGCAATTAGAGCAAGATTATAGTTTCCTTTCTTTAATTCCAGAGTATATTCGCAGTTAATATCATTTCCTTCGCATTTTGCATCTAAAGCTGTGATTTTTAATTTAGATTCATCAAAATTCAAAGTGCCTGAATCATAATAAACACTAAATCCCTCAACATCAATTGCTTTGCTTCCATCAAGGTTTTTTGATGGCTTGTCCCATGTCAATTTGACCTTTCCGCTTTCCATTTTATATTTTAGATTAGTAACTTTGTCTGGAGCTAAATCATCAACAGAGCTTAATTTTTTATAATTTTTATTTAACTCAAGAATATTTGTGTTTCCTTCTAGAGACTTGTCATTGTCAATCGTATCACCTTCGTCATTTACAGCAGTAACTGCAAAATTATATTCCACTCCATCTTCAACATTGTTTATAAGATAGATAAACTTATTATCAGAAGTAAAATATAACTTACCGGCTTCAAGAGCCTTATTATAGCCAGCATATTTGCACGGCTCACCGACAGGATCAAAATTGCAATTAGCTAAATCATTTTTATCACTTTTTATTGGATTATCTGTCTGCAAATTTAATTTTTTAATTTCCTTGTCTTTATTTATATCATCTATTTTCGTTTCCAAGAAATCCTTTTTGGAATAATAGATGTTATAGGATTTAATGCCTGCTTCTGTGCTTTTTGACCATTCCAGTATAACAGAATTCTCAGAATGTTTTGCATCCAAAACTTCAAAACTGGCTTGCTTTGGAGGAGATTTTGGAAAAGTGATCGCAAATTTATATATAATTTCTTTTTGATTTACTTTATTTTCATCTGCATCATACAGATTAAAGTATTTCCCGCTTTTCACGCAGAATTTTAAGCCCTTAACTCTAGGCAATTCAATAATTTCAGGCAGTCCAATTTTCTTTTCTGGATCTGGAGCCAAAAAGCTCTTTTCTTCTGCCAAATCTATAAATTTTACAAAATCTTTAGTTTTATACAGCAAAAATATCTTGCTTATGTCTATTTTTGATGATTTATCAGATGATGCATAGGCTTCCAGAATTATCGGCTTGCCATCTTTGTAATTGATTTTGATAGTTATTTGCTTTAATTTCTCTGTTTCCTCATCTCTGTCATTAAATCCAGTTATATACAATCCTCCTAGCTCTACATATTCTGTCTTTATGACTTTCTTGTCTTCAATAAACTCTGCCTTAATCCTTGGCGGATACCAATCTGTAAGCCTGATTTCAAAGTTTCTTTCATTTTTAGCTTCATTAATTGATTTTCTATCATCAAGAGCAAACTTACAGACTGCTTTTTCTTCCTTAAGGTTTTTGCAGTCTTTTAGCTTGTCAATAAAATCATATAAAATGATTTCATCATTTATTTCGCAATTCCATCCAAATTTTTCTGTCTTGTCTCTGATGCAAGTATCAATGTCTTTTCTTTTATTGCATTCCTGCATTGCTGTTTTTAGCTTTTGATTTATATCCTTATAGTCATCATAATTATAATTTATTTTTGCTTTGAATGAAGGCATAATATAATATGCTCCAATGTAATTGCTTTCCTCATCCTTTGCAGTAGCATATCCTGTTATTTCAGGACTTTGAAAAAAACTTAGTGTTATAATTAACAAAATTGGGATTAATAGCAATAAAATCAAGTCTTTTCTTTCCATTTTTTTCTAAACTATGGCAGTTACTCCTTGCTGCACAGCTCTTGCATACCTTGGCGTGTTGCAGCATTCAAAATGCCATGGCTCATTTACATATCTAACCCATAAAGGCTGATTATTTTCATCCTTTGATGTCATTAGCTCATGCAAAAGTTTCCAGTCTGAGCTTGTCATTGTTCTTGTAGTTTTTCCTCTCAGCCTTATGTCCACTACCTTTCCGCTCATATGCGGACATGATTTTTCCCCATTCCTTGGATCACAGACATATTTTCTTCTTATATTTTCATCAACGTATCTAGCAGCATAGTTTTCAGGAGTTTTTCCAAGCCATAATGCTTCCTGCTGTGTCTTTGACCTGTAAGAAGAGTATACCTCCAAATAAACTCCCTTTTGCTGGGCTTTTTCCTGGGCTTTTATAAGCTGATTAAATGCATTTTCCGTAAGAATACATCTGGAGCCTTTTCCACAGATAGGAGTATTTGTAAAGTCTTTTAGATTTCCTTGTATAGTAGCTGCTTCTATTGCTATTTTTGCTGGCTCTTTCAAAAGCCTGTTAGTTCTTATCTCTTCATTAATTTCTATATTAAGAATGCTGAATTTTAAAGGCTCATGGGCTTTTGCAATTATTTCTAAATTGCCTTTTACATCGTATTGATAGTTATTCAAAGGAATATTATGCGGATGTAATTGCAGATATTCATTTAAATTTGCGTTGAAATAATAAATCAAGTGCGTGTTTAAGGCATTTTCATCAAAACATGAATTTTCTATATATCCATCTTTATCCTT
>CAYOWR010000028.1:0-3262 GCA_964407725.1 uncultured Methanosarcinales archaeon | reverse complement strand
TTCTGTTCTCTCCCCTCTTTTAAATTGTTCAGAAAATTCATTTAACTTTTTATTAAAATAACGCATCAAATGCTCTTCTATAGATTTTTCATCAAAGCACTCAGTTTCTATAATTCCAGATTTATCCTTTCTTAATTCGTACCAGACATAAGCGCCATTAAAGCTTCCGCAATCAGAGCCTGAAAATGTCTCAAAATCATTGAACTCTATTTCTGAAACACCGCCATTTTGGGCTAAGTCATAAACAGCCTGCTGCAATGAGTATTTTGCTGACTGGTCAATGTAAAGAATTATATTATCGCCTTTTTGAAAATTTTTTATAAGATTTAGTTGGAATTGACCAATATACTCATCTTTAATTAAGTCTTTACTCAATGTGTAATAATAAAAAAAAGAACCAAGGGCTACAAAAAATGCAAGTATTAGAATATACCATTGTAGCGCTAGCCCTTTTTTGTTCATAGTACTATGGTCGAATAATCAAACTTTGTTTTCCTGTGACTAATTCAATATCAAGCACTTGCTTAGTCATAGATGGTATTTGGACTTGAGAATTTTCTACAATATCAACAAACTCTAAAGAATTGATTGGTTTTCCTTCTATTGTTATGTAATAATTCAAGCCTTGTGTTTCATAAATATCACCAAAATAATCACTTTCTAAAATAATAAATTCATCATAATTATTATTAATAAACGTTTGATCAGCTACGTCTGCAATTATTTGGTTGTTCTCAATTGGCATACGCAAAAAATAATTCAGGTTATAATCTATATCTATATTTTGAGTCGAACTTTCAACTAATTTTTGTTTCTCTATTTGATTAAATATATTCATAATATAAAAAGCAAATATTAAAATGACTGCGACAAATAATACTACTAAAACCCCAGTCAATTCCTCTATAGCTATACCTCCTTTTGTTGATTTATGCATTTTGAATAGATATGTGCAATTTTTCACTTTTTACCTTATCATTAAAATAAACAAATACATCTTTTTGTATTGTTCTAAAATTAGAGTTTGCAATCCAATTTGGAGTTGTAATTAGTAATTTACTAGAACTCTCTGGGTCTTCCAATTCTAATTTAAATGCATGATTTAAATTGCTTACGGGCAGACAAGTCTCCATAATATCTGAATTTTTGAACTTAATCAAATCTATAGTCTTTTGATATATTCTCCCTGTCTCTTGATCTTTGTATGCAAAACAATCTGCAGAATTATAAAACCTTTCAATCAAAATAAAACCTTCTACATCTGTAGGTATCTCAATATCTTTTGAAATAAAATAACTTATTATTATAAAGAAAATCAACAGACTGAATCCTAATACTATAACAAACATGATAAAAAACGGCATAGTGTCTGGAGCCCAATTTTCTGACGCTTTTTTATTGCTCTTTAATTTCATTTACGCTCAATTCTCCATTTAGTTTCTCGAATTTTATTTTTTCAGGATTTTCCAGTTTTAATTTTGTTTTGATTGCGCCTGTTGGAATAAAGTCATATTTTCTATTTGATGGATCTAAAAGATAATTGTTAAATCTAGCACCATAAATTTTAATTTTATTATCTGAAATCTCTAGCGACAATCCTGTCAAATCTTTTTCATAAGAAATTGTTACATCATAAGGATATGCATAAAGTGTATCTATTATTAAGGCAATCTCTCTAGCAGCTATCTCTCTTTTATAAACATCTCTGCTACCGAATTGTGCACCAATATAGGGATATAATATTATTATAGCTGCTGATATAACAAGAACTATAAGTGCCTTGAGTACGAGCTGACCTCTTTTTATCATAAGAATTATTTAACATACCTTATTTATATATCTTATTGAATAAAGTATCAAATTTTTACGATATTTTCTTATCCTCATTATACTCTGTTAATATGCAATCGTAAGAACCCAGTTCTTTCCTAATTTTCAGCATGTCAGAATTACATATCCCAATTATATCTGATTTCTTTTCAACAACTAATGTTGTGTATTCCTCGTCATAAGGTTTTAAACCATTTGCTAAAGGTACCCCATTTGCAAATAAAAACCCATTTTTCCAGTACGCAGTATTTTCTGAAGATTCTGTTATTGAATTAGGGCTTATTATTGTTCTGTCAATAACGTCTTGATTCTCTATTTTTTTGCAAGCTAATTTCTGGCATTGACCTATCTCTGTTGGTTTTCCTTCTATGTCATTAACTTCAAATTTAAATCCTTCTTTACAAAGACATATGCAGGCGCTTCCTGAGCATTCTTCATTTACAGGTTTGTTAAATATTATTGTTGGCCTATTCTGAGCTGAATAGCAATTAAAACATTCGTATCTATCGGTATTTTTGCTAAAGCCAATTATAGCAGATTTATCGTTCAATCTCAGCTCAAAAGATTGTCTACCAGGGGTCATTTTATTTATTGCATTAACAAAATTTTCAAAAGATTGCAAATATTTTTTTTCAGAACTAAGAAAGGCTGCATGCAGTCTATTATAAGCTGGGAAGACAATAAGTAGAATAATTACTACAGTAATAAGTGTTCTCGCTAGTGCCTCAGGAGCTAATTCGTCTGATTTTTTGTTATTGAACATGAGTTTAAGTATATTATGATGTAATCTTTTTTTTGCATTCTTTTTCTCTGATTATTGCTGTTTCACCTTTTGTTTCCATACCAACAGGGCAACCATCATTTCTTTCTTCTCCATATTCACAAGCACATTTGTCATAAAAGTCTGCAATTCCATCTCCATCATAATCTTTTGTGGCACTTAACAAACTTGATGCTTCTGTACCACTCTTACCTATTAGCCTAGGTACCAAGACAGCCAAAACAAAAACAATAAAAAGTCCAAGTGCCAAGTAAATTAAAAAATCTACCATTGCTGTTGATTTCTTATTACACATAGTCACATACCTCTAAATTTTAATTAATAACTAAGTACATTGATTATAAGTATTTTTTATTTTATTGATGCAAGCATCATCTACTAAATTTTCTACTTTACTACAGCCTGGGCTTAAATCAATTCCATCCAAAAAGATTATGCAATTGTGATTATTATCAAATCTAAACAAAAATGGCGCAATTTTTTCATTTTGAATTACAAAATTACCAGTATCAAATGCATCATTACATTTTTTGCCTTCTGATAAGCAATCATAAAAGATAGTTGCAGAATTTCCCTTAACATAACAAGGCTTAAATCCTTCTATAGCTTCTATTTTTTCTGATGGAGCTATACCTCTTGCACCTATTTTTT
>CAYOWR010000027.1:0-8698 GCA_964407725.1 uncultured Methanosarcinales archaeon | reverse complement strand
CATGGGGTTCATGTCCATCATATGCTGCCTTGCAATGTCTTCATAAAGCCTATAGACAATCATGACTGTAAGCAATATCCCTGTGCCGCTACCTAAAGCGCCTGTCAAATCGGCAAAAGAAGCCAAAAATCCTACTGCAATTGCACCCATTATTGTCAAGGGCCATATATACCTGTTCAACAATCTTTCAAGAACCCTTTCATCCTTTCTAAATCCTGGAATCTGCAATCCGCTTGAAATCATTTGTTGTGCCTGAGATTTTGCATCCATTCCAGCAGTCTGCACCCAAAATATGCTGAACACAACACTTCCAGCAATGAAAAAAAGCATGTAAAACAGCGCTTGCAGATAAGGCGCTATGCCGATAAAAAGTGTGCCTTGCTGGATTATGCTGCTCAAAACAGGCGGACCTTGAAGCCAATATACAAAGCCTGAAATTGGCTGTCCAGTAGATGCGCTAAATGTGCCAAGCCACGCGTGCCCAGTATTCTGCAAAAGTCTTCCCCATAATTGAAAATTTGCAATCAAAGCTGCAACCAGTATGACTGGTATATTAGATGTATAAATAAAAGATAATGGCCATCTTATGCCATGCCCCCTAATCATGCCAAAAGAAAGTGGAATTTCAACTTTCATTGACTGTGCGTAAACTGCTATCACAAACACAAGTATTGTGGATAATATTATTGCTATTGCAAGCAATGCTGTTGTAACATCTCCTGCAACCAAGCTCTGAAAAAATTCTATGACTTTTCCAGAAGAGTATGTTGCTCCGGCAATTCCGCCGATGCCTGGAAGCCAATTGAATGCCTGCACAAAAACGCTCTTGCTTACTCCTGCTGCAATAAAAAGGCTTATTCCTGAGCCAAAGCCCCACTTGCTTACGACTTCATCCAAAAACAATATCATTATTCCGCCTAAAAACAATTGAAATATTAATATGAGCTGAAGCTGAAAATAAAAGGAAGTTCCTGTGAATTGCTCTGCTGGCGCCAAGCCGCCTAAAAATACATAGATTGCGCTTTCAAATATTATAAAGAAAAGTGACAAAAATTTTTGCGTGCCTTGAAAGCTTTTCTTGCCATCTGAGGTTGTCAAATCAAATTTCCATATTCCTGAGCCATTAAGCAATTGCAAGACTATAGATGCAGTCACTATAGGGCCGATTCCCAAGGAAATGATCGAGCCGAATTCTGCCCCTAAAATAATAGATAAAGTCTCGAATCTCTGCAAGGCGTTTATACCTAGCCCAAATAAAGGCAGTAATCCCAACACAAAGAATAATACCAAAACTATTGCAGTCCACTTCAATTTTTCACGAAAAGAAAGGGTCTTTTGTGTCGGACCTTCAACTTCCGGAAGATTTGATATTATGGTTTGCCAGACAGACATTTTTGTATAAATATTTTTTTGATTAAATTAAATGTATTATGATTTTTTAACTTCTTTCTGATTAATATCAACTAAGCCTGTTACTTCCCCACCTGCTGCTTTTATCTTTTCTACAGCAGATTTTGATGCATACTGCGCTTTTATCCTGAATTTTGTAGAAATCCTGCCGTCTCCTAGCAATTTGTTAAAACCCAGCTTGTCCAATTCTATGGAATAAAATGCCCCGTCTTTCTTAACCAAATTTCTTGAAATAAATTTTTCCAGATTTTGCTCAATATAGCTAACATTGACTGCATTAATTTTTACTTTTGGTGTCTTGCTGACAAAGCCAAACTTTCCAAAATACCTCTCTTTCCATATACTTGGCTTTTTTGAATCTGCTCTCTTCCCAGAACCTGCCATTCCAGCTCCGCCTTGATGGCCTTTACCCCTGTGCTTCTTCTTTGCACCCCAGCCATGGGTTTTTGAGCCTCTTTGTCTTGTATTTTTCTTTCGCCTATTTGCCGTCATTATATCATCCTCTTGATCAAATCATTGATATCTTTGCCCCTATAGCCAAGAGCTCCCCCGTTTTGATAAGAGTGCTTTATCCCTTTTCTTTCAAATCCCTTTCTCGGCGGGTTTAGCCTGAAATATCTCTTGATTTTCTTGTTTTCAACAAACATATAGTCTTTATATTTTATCTTGTTTTTTGAGTCTTTTTCCATACCATTAAAATCTTCTGCTCTTTTGTTGACTAGCAACTTAAAAGTTTCATCGTCAATTTCGCCCCATGTTATATAGTCTTTAGTTTTTTTAAGCATTCCAACGTAGTTTGAAGTATTTGGGACAACAATGCAATAATTGTTCTTGTAAAGCCTCAA
Organism: uncultured Methanosarcinales archaeon; assembly: GCA_964407725.1. GTDB lineage: Archaea > Nanobdellota > Nanobdellia > Woesearchaeales > GW2011-AR4. The sequence continues at coordinate 6,443 of CAYOWR010000027.1, read as the reverse complement.
CATTCTTAGGGTATTTTCTATCTTTGAGCTTATTTGCGTAAGTCCCCTAACCCTTACTGCTGCTAAATTGTTGATTTTATTTTTTCCTTCCATTTTACGCTATTGTTTTTAGTGCGCCTTCAATGATGTTGAATTTTTCAATATTAATTACCTTAACATTCACTAATTGGTTCAGGGCATTGAAACAGGCAAAAAGCAGGTTTAATTTACTCCGAGTTTGGCCTTCTGTTCTTGACCACACATCTTTGATGCCAGCCAGTTTTAAGATTTTTTGGCATTCTTTTTCTATCTTCAATCCAGTTCCCTTTGGTGCTGGCATCAATGTTAATTCTACAGAGCCCACCTTGCCTTTTACTTTGAATGGTACAGTATGGGGATCACCACATCCGCACCCCCAATCGTCGCATCCCCTTCTTATCTTTATAATATTAAGCTTTGCCTGCCTTATTGCTTTTTCTCTTGCCGGGACAGTTTCTTTTGATTTCCCGTAGCCTATGCCCACATAACCGTTTTCATTTCCAACAACAGCGAATGTGGCAAATTTTGGCTTGTTTCCTTCCTGTGTTTTCTTTTGTGTTTGTTTAAAGACTCTTTTTTGCCCCCCGCCAAATTTGCCTTTTGATTGGCCAACCATCAATAATTCTGTTGTTAGATTTGGCAGCAAGGCATCAACAATCTCGGGCTCAAGTATCTTAATTCTTTTATCTAATATATAGTTTATATTGTCCACTTCGCCATTTTTTATTTTTAAGCCCAAAGATGTCCTAGGCTGCCATGCTTCTTTTTCAAATGCGCCCTTTTTCTTAACTTCTTCAACTATTTCTTCTTCTAATTCTTTGACCTCCCCTAATTCTGTAGCCAGGCCTTCTTTTGGTTTTTCTATTAGTAAATCTTCTTCTTGGGCCTCTGCCTTTTGAGGTTCTTCATCCTTTTTTTCAGTATTTTCTTCTATTTTTTTCTTAGCCATTTATCCTGTCTTTTGTCTCATTAAAATGTTTTACAATATCTTCTGGGGCAAGTCCTCTCTTCATATAGCGAGAGAATTGTTTAATATACACTGCCGTATCTTTCTTCAATGATTGTGCATGCTTCATTATATGTTCTCCTGAAATTCTGTCCATTGACGGAAGCACTTCTTGGTTATGGGGAATATTCATTCCAGAGTCTAAAGCGCCTGCCAGGGTGGCATATAGTCTTGAGCCTTTTACTGAATTGCTTAATCCCATGTCAAACACGGCTTCTTTTATTCCTTTCTCAAGCGCTTTTTTTCCTGCTATGTATCCTATCAGATATGCGCTTGGGAGATTTCCGGTGTCTGCTTTCCACCCGAAAGTATTAAGATGTTTTGTATTGATTGTAATGACAACTTTGTCGCCTTTAGGGCTGTATTGTATTATAGATGCTTGTAAATTCTTCAGGGATTTCCTGACTACAAATCTGTATTTCCTTGACAATAATATTTTCAGTCTTTTTTTGTAGTGAGTCCTGCCTTCTCTTTTCCTTCTGTATGGAACCGTAAATATTTTGCCTTTAATCATTTTTTAACCAATCCCTTTTCTTGAGTATACAATTTAAGATGCCTTATGCTCCTGAAAAATCCGCCTTTGGTTTTCATATAAAGCTCGTTGTAAGCTGAACTTGTTATAATTCTTTGATTTCTTAAAGATTTGATAAAACTCCTTTGTAATCGTACTTTGTTTATCCATGCTCTTTTCGGATTTAATCTAGATGATTTCTTGCCCTTTCTCGAACCAAAGCCTTTTTGCTTGCCATAACTTTTCTGTTCCTTTATTTTTCTTGCCCAAAATCTTGAAGTGTTTTTTACCGGGCTTTTAGAGATTGCCCTTTCTTTTATTAACAATCTTATATCTGATTTAGTTATGGCTTCCTTTATATCATCCAAACGATTAGGATCAAATTTTATTCTGTTCCTGCCGCATTTCAATAGTTGTGCCGACAATCTTCTTTGTACATCTAGCATTTTATACCTTCTTTGTTAATATCTTGTCCTTTTCTTTTTTCTCAGCTTGTTTTTTCTGCTCGTCTGTTAGTTCTTCTGTCCTGTCCTGCTCTGTTTTTTTAACTTCTTTTTTGATTTCTTCTTTTTTTATGTCTATTTTCTTTTTTGATTTTGAAGCTACAAATTCTTCAATTTTTTTAATTGACTCGTCAGTGTTTAGATTTAAAACTTTAATTCCCGTTTCTTTTGCTTTTCGTAGGATTTCTAGCTTATTTTTCATGCCTGCTGTTCTTGCCACAATTATACCATCAGTTTCCTTATTTATTCCTTTAAGGTCTGTTGCTGAAAAAACCCTAACAATTGAAAGCCCAGAAGAATGAATGCCGCTAGTCTCTGCTGGAGACTTATAGCCAGGAGAAGGCATCTTTCGTCTTCCTTTAAAATGGTGTCTAATTTTTGAATGTATCCCCTTTGGTTTTTTCCATTTTAACTTTCTCCCCAGCCTTTTCCTTCTATGATAATCCTGCCTAATAAAATCCGGCTTTTTGGATTTGATTTTGGTTCTTAATTCCAATAATGTGCTGAGTTGTGTCATTTTCTTTTTATTTCATAATATCTCATTTAGTTAATTTTCTTTTATTTGAGTTCCTTACCGTCCTTGGAAATTATATAACAACCGTCCTGAAAAATACGCGTATCGAACCCAGGTCTTCTTGTCAGTTGCTCTATGTCAGCGCTAATTTGACCAGCTAATTCTTTGCTCGGGCTTGTCACGTATATTAAACTGCCATCAATTTTTACCTCTGCTCCGGTTTTTAATTGCAAGACTCGTGGAACTTTCTCTCCAAGGAAATTTTTAACTTGGAGCCTATTATCAGAAACGCTTACGGTCATTGGGAAATGACCGGAGCATATTCTCAGAACATATACATGATTTTGCTGGACTCCTTTAATCATATTTTTGATATGGGCTACTAAAGATCCTAACAATTTTTTATTCTTTTTTGTAGGCTTTCCAAATGATCCGATAATTATTTTTTTCCCTTCTACCTTAATCTGGATTTTATGTGTTTTTATTGGTTTTTTAACTTCTCCTTTTGCACCTTTGATTGTAATGTGTTGTCCATCAAAAATTGTAGACACAGTCTCAGGCAATTCTATCTCTGAAACTATTTTCTCTGTCCTTTTTGTCTCTGGTTTTTTCATCATTAATAACAAAAGGCTAATAGCCTTCCACCCATTTTCTTTGTTTTTGCATCATAATGCGCCATTATCCCTTTTGATGTTGAAATCAACAATATTCCAAAATCCTTTGCCGGCAGATACTTTTTCTCAAATCGTTCAAATTCATTGCTCTTTACGCTATATCTTGGTTTTATAACTCCGCATTTGTTTATATTGCCCTTCAAGGTCAATTGAATATAATTTCCTTTGCTGTCCTCAAACTCTTTAAAATCACTTATATAATCTTTCTCCCTCATCACTCTAAGTATCTCTTTTATAATCTTAGAAACTGGTTTAATTACACATTCCGTTCTTCCAATAACCTCATTATTCAATATTAATGACATGGTATTTGCTAATGGATCGTTGAGCATTATTTCACCTAGTTAAATTTTTTAAACCCTAATGATGTGGCAACCTCTCTAAAACACGTTCTGCAGAGTCTTAGTCCATATTTGCCTATATGGCCGCCTGGTCTCCCGCATCGACGGCATTTTTTGATAAACTTCCCATATTTTCTCGTCTTTGGAGCGTTATGCTTTATGTATTTCTGCATCTTTATTGGTTTTGATTTAAGTTGCTTGAATACCTTTCTATAATCACTGTAAGTCATTTATTCTTCCTCCAATTTTATCTTAAAATTTGATATCATAAATTGTATGGATTCTTGCTTAGATATTCTATGCCTAAATGGTATTTTTCGTGCCATTAATCTCCTTCTTTTTATTCTATACCCCGGTCTTTCAAGTGTTATGCATACTTCCAGACCCATTATTCCAATTTTTGGGCTGTATTTAATGCCGGGAATTTCTATATACTCGTGAATGCCAAAAGCTATATTTCCGTTTTCGTCGAATTGATTTTGACTCAATTTGTTGTCAACTGCCTCAAGAAGGGACGGGAGTAGTTTCATAGCTCTATCTTTTCTTAAAGTAAGCTTACATCCTATTGGAAGCCCTGGTCTTAGCCCCCATTCTTGCACTCTTTTGTTTGTTATTGTTTTTATCGGTGTTGCATTTGCAATCAAATTTAGTAATATTAGTCCTTTCTCTAGTCTTGACTGATCCTTGCCAGCGCCTATGTTCAGGGTTATTTTTTCTATTTTTATAGATTTCATTATGTTCATTTTTCCAGTGTTATTAGAGGTTTTGTATCTCCAATAACAAATGCATATTTTTTTGAAGTTTCTATTAGATTGCCTTCCTTATTTTTATATATTATTTTATCACTAATTATTTCTTCGACATTCCCTATTTCACCCATATGCTTGCCTCCGATCAGAAATACAGACGATTTCTTGTCGAGCCTCATGTGTTTGTTTATTTTTTTGTCCAGCATAGAAAGAAGTAAAGTATCCCCTACTTTGTAGTCATTTTTATCAACCAATATGTTATTTCCATCATATAAATTCAACTGCAATTTATTTTTTATCATCTTTTTCCCAATTATTTTGCATGGTTTGATTGTAGATTCATTTTTTCCAATTTTAATTAAATCCATTTTTCCTTGATTGTTTATAATAATCCTGAAGTATTCAGCGTCTGATATTCCTACTACATCAAACAAACCGACTGAGAATTTGAAGTCTTTCCTTGTCTTGCCGTCTATTTTTATGTTGTTTGTGCCTAATATTTTCTTGACTTCTTTTGTTGTTGACCCGTAAGCCAGAATGTCCTTTAGAATGGTGATTATTGGCATTCCCAGCCCAAGGCTATGCGGGCCCGGAGCCTGTTTCGTTACGAATTTTGTGTTCTTCCTGCTAATATTCCAAGTTTTTGGGGCTGCCAATCTTTTCAGATGTTTTTTTCCCATGTTATTTTCTCTCCAGCAACTTCTGCCTAAATTTGTCATCTGTGTTTATATCTATCAGCATCAGGTTGGAGGGATGCAATGCTAACATCCTTTTCGTGCCGTCTTTTTTTGGTATCTCAATCCCGGCGATAAATATCCTTGATCTCCTAATGTCAACTTTTTCCACTTTGCCTTCATGCTTACTAAATCTGCCTTTCATCACCTTTACTTTGTCTCCTTTCCTCAAGCTAATGTTGCGCTTGCCAAATTTCTTCCTCAAATCCTTTGACAGGTGAACATGCGTAAATTTCTGCTTAATGTGCAATGGGGAGTTTAACCTGTAATTTCTTTGCTTTCTAGGTTTCTTGTTGCTTTTCCATTCTCTTGAAAACTTTTTCATATCAACGCCTCAAACGACAACACTTGCTATTTTTGCGATGCCTGGCCATCTATCACAAGCTTCTTTGGCTATAGCCCCTTTGAATATTGTTCCTTTTGGGTTTCCTTTGTCGTCTTTCAGTACAACTGCTGAATTATCCTCAAACTTTATCCTTGTCCCATCCGGTCTGCGGTATTCCTTTCTTTGTCTGACAATAACCGCAAACACCACTTGCTTCTTCATATCGGGCTTGCCTCTTTGCACAGATGCCATAATTAAATCTCCAACGCCGCAGCTTGCAATCCTGCCCTTGACGGTTTTTAGTCCTACAACTGTGAAAATCTTGAGCAGCTTAGCTCCTGAATTATCGCAGGTTTCGACCTTGCTGTAGACTGGCAGGGCTCTCGTGACTCTTGCTTTTAACGGCTGCATTTATTTTTCCTCCGCTACTAGCTCTTCTTTTTTGGGCTTCTCCACTTTAGCAGTTTCTCTGGCTTCCATTTTTTCTTTAAACATTTTTTCCCGGCCTAATTTCTTAATTATAACAAAATTTTTAGTTTTGCTTAAAGGCCGGCATTCCGTTATTTCCACAACATCTCCATCTTTCGCATCAATGCAGTCGGGATTATGCACCTTCAGTTTCGTTCTTCTTTTTTCATACCTCTCATATTTCCTGAGAAAATACAATCTTTCAAATTCCACTACACAAGTTTTCCTCATTTTTGTCGAGATGATGGTGCCTGTAAAACTCCTCCCACGAATCCTTAAATTACCATGGAATGGACATTTTATATCGTTGCATTTCTGTGGCGTTTCTAAAATGGTTCCTGTATTTTTCTGCTCTTCTTTTGTCATTTTAATCAGTCATGTATTGTATAGTCTATTAGTTGGTGTTTGTCTAATTTCCCCCGGAGCTTATTTTACCTCTATGCTGCTTGGTGCAAATCCGTAATCAGCCAATATTTTTTTGGTTTTTTGCTTATGTTCGCCTTGCAGTTCTATTTTGCCATCTTTTATTGTACCGCCGCATGCAAGCGCGGATTTCAGCTTTTTTGCCAAATCCTTTAAGTCTATCTCCTTTTCATCTAT
>CAYOWR010000026.1:0-8752 GCA_964407725.1 uncultured Methanosarcinales archaeon | reverse complement strand
CTGAAAGGATTGGACTTGAAAAAGCCAGAGCATCAAGTTGATACTTTCATAAGCCTGCCGCATGCGCGGGGGAAAAAAGTTAAGGTATGCGCTTTGGTTGGCCCTGAACTGAATGCGCAAGCCAAGGGAATATTTGATTCTGTTATCCTGTCTGACGATTTTGAGAAATACAAAGACAAGAAAGACATAAAGAAGCTTGCAAACAGCTTTGATTTCTTCATTGCCCAGGCGAATATAATGCCAAAAGTGGCAACTACATTTGGAAGAGTATTCGGGCCCAGGGGAAAAATGCCAAATCCAAAGTCTGGCGGAGTTGTTGCGCCAAATGCGAACTTAAAGCCAGTTTATGAGAAATTCCAGAAAACTGTGAGAGTAACAACAAAAACTGCGCCACTAGTCCAGTGCGCAATAGGCACAGAAGACATGAATTTAAGCGAAGTTATTGAAAACGGATTAACAATCTATAATGGAATAATCCATTTGCTGCCAAATGAAAAACATAATGTCAAAGATGTGTATATTAAATTGACCATGGGCAGGCCGGTAAAAGTTGGAGAGAAAATAGAGGTATCTTAAATTGCAGTAATTAGTTTAATAAATAGCCGCAATTTACGAGATAGACAATTGCGTGTAAAAATAACCAATTAACGCAATTGTCTATAACTAAAGAAACGAAATAAAGTGATAATTAAATTGAGATACAATACGACAAAAACCATTAACAAAACCCATTACGACTCAAAAAACAATATTAAATAATAACCATTAAAAATTAAAAAAACCAAAATGGAACAGATACAAACACATGTTGCGGAATACAAGAAGGAAATTGTGAATGATCTAATTAATTTAATTAACGAATATCCAATAATTGGGGTTGTTAATATGGAAAACCTTCCGGCTCCTCAGCTTCAAAAAATGAGAGCCCAGCTTAGAGGAAAATTCTATATAACCATGACTAAAAGAAGATTAATCAAACTCGCTTTTGAGCAAACAAAATCAAAGAAAAAAGGTGTTGAGCAGCTTGAATCTTGCTTAGGCGGAATGCCTGCATTGATTTTCACAAGAGAAAACCCATTCAAATTATCAAAAACGCTTCAAAAAAACAAAAGCCCGGCGCCTGCAAAGGCGGGGCAGACTGCACCAAGGGACATTGTTGTCAATAAAGGTCCAACACCATTTGCTCCCGGTCCAATCATAGGTGAATTAGCTCTTGCAGGTATCAAGTCAGGTGTAGAAGGCGGAAAAGTAGCTATAAAGGAAGATATAGTTGTTGTAAAATCAGGAGAAAAAATAAAGCCAAAAGTTGCAGAGATTCTGACTAGACTGGGGATACAGCCAATGGAGGTTGGCTTGGATTTGGTTGCAGTCTACGAAAATGGCTTGATTTATGGCAGAGACATACTTTCAATTGATGAGAAAGAATATTTGAACAGACTCAACACAGCATCAAGATGGGCATTTAATCTTGCAATTGAATCTGGCTATACGACAAAGGCGACAATAAATATATTGATAGGCAAAGCCTACAATGAAGCTAAAACACTTGGAATCTCACAAAAAATTTTTGACAAGGAGATAATTGAAATTTTGCTGGGAAAGGCAGAGCAGCAAATGTTAAGTTTGAAAACAATAGCTAATATACAAATTGTTGAGAAAGTACATATTAGTAAAGAAGAAATTGAAACAAAAAGTGAGGATAAAAAAGAGCAAATTGAAGTAAAACCTCAAAAAGAAATTTTAAAAACTGAATCAACTGAAATAAAAGCTCCGACTAGGAAAGAATTAGAAGCAAATATTAAGATGAGAGAAAAGCAAAAAGAAGTGAAAGAAATTGAGAAAATAGCAAAGGATATTCAAAAAAAAGCAATTGAAGAGAAAGATAAAAAATGACCATTAAATTACGAAAAAATTCATTAACGACTAAACATTGGACGAATAAAATTCAATAAATTAAATCAAAATAAACTAATGGAGGAAAACAAAATGGAATATGTATATGCAGCGATGTTGCTTCACAAAGCAGGACAAAAGGTTGATGAAGCGAATGTCAAGAAAGTGCTGGAAGCAGCTCATGTGAAAGTTGATGATGCAAGAGCAAAGGCACTTGTTGCAGCTTTGGAAGGAGTCAACATAGACGAAGCAATTGAAAAGGCAGCTGTATCACAAGTAGCTGTAGCAGCGCCAGCAGCAGAAGGAAAATCCGCAGCGCCAAAAGTTGACGAGAAGAAAAAAGTGGAAGAAGAGAAAAAAGCTGAGGAAAGCGCTGCCGCTGGTTTGGGTTCGTTATTTGGGTAAATACAATTGAATCAGATTCATGACTTCACAGCACAAAGAGCTAGTTGCAGAACTAGGCAAAAATAGAGAAGAGATATTCAAGCTAAGAAGCACTCTAAATGAGATTGATAAAGAAAAAGAGTCTTGGTTCAAAAAAAAGGAAGAATTGTCTAGTAAGATAAAAGAAGCAATTCAGAAAATAAAAAGCAGCAAAGCAGAAAGAGACTCATTGACTAAAGAAGTAAAAGACCTTAAACCTAAAAGGGATAGTATAAACAATGAGATAAAAATAAAATTAAGAGACCTTAGCAAAATAAAAAAAGAAAAAGCAGAGCTTGTGAAATCATTAGGCATAAAAGAGCCCCCTTATAAGATTAAGCAGCAGATGGAGAAGCTGGAATTTAAGATAGAAACTGAAACTGTTTCTTTTGAAAAAGAGAAGGAATTAATGAAGAATATTAAGCACTTAAAAAAATTATATGATGATTCAAGTGATATTCTGGCAACTAATAAAAAAATAAGAGAGTTATCTGACTTGATAAAAAAACTGGGGAAAGAAGCGAATGAAATTCATAAACTTGTACAGGAAAAGGCAAAAAAAAGCCAAGTGCTGCATGAAGAAATATTAAAGCTCTCTGACGAAATAGACAAGACCGATGTGGAGGAAGAAGATGCCTTCAAGAAATTTTCTGAGCTTAAAAAACAGTTTAACGAATTAAACTCGCAATTAAAAGAAAAATTAAAATTAATGAATGATGTTAAATCGCAGCTTGATAAAATGCATTTGGAAAGACAGGAAAAAAGAAAACAAGAGGAAGAATCATTTTTGAAAACTAAGGAAGAAGAAGTTGAGCAGAAAATCAGGAGGGGAGAGAAATTAACAACAGAAGATTTGCTAGTTTTTCAAAAGATGAGATAATTGATTATTTTAAGAATTCTGTATATTTGCAATTTCCGCAATACAATCTGTTGCTGTGCTTCGCCATAAAAGTTCCAGAGCCGCATTTAGGGCATGATTTGTTCTTTCGAGTAACTTTATCTCCTGACTTCTCGTACAGGTTCCATCTGCCTTTCAATTTTTTCTTTGCTGATTCTTTGGCCATATTGTCTTAATTTGATTAATTAGGTCTATTTCTTTGCTTCTGCTCCTTTTTCTTTTTTTTCTTTTATTTTTGGCTCTATGAAATTCTTCTTTTGCTCATCTGTATAAAGATAAGCAATAACGCTAGCTTTCTTGTCACCAAACGAGTTATATATGTGTCTTATCGCTATCAGTTTTTCATCTGCTTTTAGGTGAGTTGCAAGCGCTGAAGTCACTTCTTTATATGATGGGGTTGATTTATCGAATTCCAAGTTTGCTTTCAGCATTGTTCTTGAAAGCAAAGGATCTTCTTTTCTATCAACTGAAGTAATTTGCAAGAAAATCACCTTACCTTAATTGCATATTCGCCTTTTGATTTAAGGCCTATCTTTTCAGCGATAACGGACTTATTGGCGTCAATAATATTTAGTCGGCCCTGCCAGTTTGTTGAAAATTGGTTTGATTTGCAAACAGGGCATTCACTGCCTTCAACAAACATTTTGCATTTCTTACAGACTTTTTTTTTCATTGTATTTCTTCACGCATTATTTTTTCTCCTTCTTTTCCTTATGCTCTTTTTCTTTTGACTCTTTTTCCTCCTTCTTAGGAGCTTTGACTTCTGCATCTTCCTTAATCCAGTCCAACCTGCCCAAGCCCTGTTGCCTCATTGTAAGCCCGAGTTTTGGGTTTAAAACATCCTTAAATGAAACAGCAATTATCCTTGCTCTGCATGTATCACCTATCTTCAGCACTCTTTTAGTTTCCTTTCCTGTGAGTGTCTTATCCTTGCTAAAACTTACAAAGTCGTCCATTGTCTGGCTTATGTGAATCATGCCGTCTATCGGACCTATGTTTATGAAAGCGCCGAATTCTGCAATGTCCTTTATCTTTCCAATAACTATCTCTTGCATCTCTGGCTTGAAAGTCAGCACTTCAAAAGTAACATCATAATAAGAGGCTCCATCACCCGGTATGATAATTCCTTCACCTATCTCTTTCATGCCTGATACGTCCACAACAATGCCCAAATCTTTTGAGATAAAGCCATTATATTTTGTCTTTATTCTCTTTATTACAGCCTCTTCCAAAGGGAGATTGAACAGGTTAGGAGGCACCCTGATATGGTCTTTTAACTCTACCTTGTAGAACATTTTATAACCTTTGTTTTAGTGGCTTCGACTAGCCAATTCTTAAAAGAGATAGGTGCTTTATTTATAAAGCTTTCCTCCTATTATTTGGAGGTATCTTTCTTGCCTTAATATTATAACTGGATGCCCATTCTTGAGAAGCTCTTTTTTTAATTTCTTGTCTAATGTCGCTATGAATGTGCCTTTATCAGTATTTTCCAATATCAGCAAATCAACATCTTTATTGCCAGATTTTATTGTTTTTATTTTTTTAAATTTTAGCAATTTCAATGCAAATTGCGCTGCTTTTTTATCCTTGCCCTTGGATTTTTCAGCTATATTTTCAAGCTCGTTTAAAGTTTCGTCAAAAACATATAATTGATAATTAAACTGACAGATTCTGTCAAATTCTGAAAAGATATCTACTTTAAACTGCCAGGGTATCATCAAAAAGTTTGTGTCAATGATTATTTTTTTCATGAATTAAGATTATTGTTATTCATCATATAAATATTTCTAAAATATGGCGTTATTGAAAAGTCGAAGGTTGCCATCTTCTTTTGTGAGCATTATGAACTAACTCATTATAATCTCAAGGAAATTGCAATGGGAATTGAGATTATCTAGCAATTGATTAACATGTGAACTGATGGCAACCCGAGCGAAGTGAGGACTTTTCAATAACGCCTAAAATATAAAACTAGTAAATTATAAATAGTTGAAATAAAAAGAGTGCATAATGATTCAAAGAGGCAGGTTCATTTCTGAAAAAATAGTTTATCTATGTATTATTTTAGTTGTTATATCTGGAATGATTATGTTCTACCAGTATATAAAAAGTGGTGGAGAAGCGACTGCAGATGATAACATCGCAAAAGCCAAGGTAAACGAAAATTCTGCGACAATTCTAAAATCACAAGATGAATCTGCCGTCTTGGTTGTGCCAAAAGGCACTAGCACAAATGTAGAAGAGATATCAATACAAAAGATAGAAAATGCTGCTGTAGACTCTGACGACCGTGTGAGCAGCATTTACAAGTTCGGGCCTTCTGAAGCAGAATTTAACCAGCCTGTCGAGTTAAGAATTCAGTACTATCCAGAAATCTATGTGGAAAACTGCCCAACTAAACTTGAATTTTATCACTATAGAGACGATGGCAAAATAAAAGAAATTGTTCCATCCGAGAAAATATATTGTAATATTAATACCGCTGTTTTCAAAATAAGCAGCTTTAGCGAAGGTTATGCCAGCTTCCCAGGCAATGCGTGGCCAACTTCAAGTCCTGAATCTCAGGGAATGTCTTCTGAAAGACTGCGCTCAATTCCAAGCAATGCAATTGATGATGCAGTAGTGATTAAAAATGGCTATGAAGTTTGGAGATGGGGCAATGTTGTAACAAGTAGGGGGGCTTGGTCGTCTGTTACTCGTTCATATCTGACGACAGCGTGGGGTATGGCAATTACAGACGGAAGTATTCCAGGCGGGCTTTCTATCCTTGACCAGCCTGTTAGAAGCTTAGATTCCTCAACAGCCCGAAGTTATGACAGCAATGTTAAGCTTAAGCACTTGCTTTCATATACATCCTGTAGAGATCCTCCTGGCAGCCAATGGGCGTATAGTTGTGGCCAAGACTGGTTTGATCAGTACCAAATTTTTAAGGAAGTTACTGGTAAAACTGTCCACGATTACTTGAACCAGAAATTGTTTCCTGTCTTGGGAGGGAATCCAGGGCTTAAAGCAAAGCCTTGCGATCCAGGTGACACATGTTATGATGAGCGCGGCCAAACAAACAGAATTGATGGAAGCCCAAGAGATCATGCGCGCTGGGGTTATTTCTGGATGAATAATGGTAATTGGAACGGCAGACAGTTAGTTGATACTCAGTTTGTAACTAGAAGCATTAGCCCGGGCCCAGATGGCACAGGCAGACCAAATCCTAATGAAGGCTGGCAGATCCATTTAAATAAAAATGGAAGGGCAATCCCTGGCTGCCCAAATGATGCATTTGCAGCTGCTGGAGGCACTAGCGGACGTGCATTTATTTTGGTTGTTCCAAGCTTAAATTTAGTCGTAGCGCGCCATTCCACATCAAGTGATTTGCCAGATGAAGGTATAGAAGAAGTGGCAGCCAGAGGCGGTCCAATCTGCCAGGCAGTTACATCAGACACCACAACTCCTTCATTAACTCAAACGACTAGTAGCGTCCATGTGCAAGTAGGCAACTGTGACAACTCTGACAGAGGCTCTGACCGAGCATGCAGAGGAAATCCTGACATAACATCTGTAAGCCCAACTTCTTTGAATGCAGGAGATACATTAACAATAAATGGCAGGTTTCTGACAAGAACTGTACAGTTCATTGATTCAAATGGCATAAGAAATTCTTATAATTGGGCGCATGGTGCAAGGATGAATAGAGAAAGAACGCAAGTAACTATACCAATACCGGCTGATCTTCCATCTGATAATTACAAAGTAAGGACTTGGACAAGCAGGACACTTGTATCAAATGAGGTTGAGATAACAATAGCTGGTACAGATGGACCGATAGATGATGTTCAGGTAGATACTGCAAACGTAGTTGCAGAAAAAAACCTTGGCGGAGGAACTTTTCCGGATGTTGCTTGGCTTAATGGCAGGCTTTATTTGGCTGTGCAGCAAGGTCAAGCTGGACAAAGAAAACTGAAATTATACAATTTTGCTTCAGATTTAACTGATCAGCAAGTTACTGAAATTCCCTTTACTGCAGGACAGGCATTCCCAAGAATGACTGTTTCTAATGGAATACTTTGGCTGGCTTACAGAGATGGGGATAACTCTCAAGGAATCAAAGAATCTGTCAAATTATGGAGAAGTGATACTCAAGCAATTGAAGACTTAGGCGGAGGATTTGGAAATGATCCAATTGCTATTGGAAATGGGTACATAGCGTGGCAGAAAGGCGGAAAGGTGCAAAGGAGATTGCTTGAAGGTGGGGAAATTGTAGCAATGAGAGATGATCTCCCAACTGGAATTTCGAGAATCTTGCCAGATGGAAGCATAAAGATGATTGACGAGGATAGAAGCGCTATTCCAGGTTACACAAGGCCATGGTGGGCAGATGATTTGGTTGTTGCAGAAGGAAAAAGTGATAGCGGAATAGTTGGATTTTTTGGAGGTGACTTTAGCAATCCATCTTTTACTTTATGGGAAGGGAAGATTTCATTCACTCCACATGCAGCAGCTGATGGAAATGGATTGTATGCTGTAACTACATGGAATGGACCTGGAGTGAGAGTTGCTGTTTTAAGGAAATCTACTGCTGGTGATATTGGATTAGCTAGTGTATTAAAATCTTGGACACCAACACAAACAACCAATGGCAAAAATCCTCAATTATCTCCAGATGGAAGATTTGTAACTTATGGCTTTGGCGAGAATTGGGTTGCTGATTTGGAAAATGGAGAAGAAAGAACTTTTGGAACTGGACATAATGGTTGGTGGATTGCAAATGACAAATATACCTATATTAAAGAGTTAACTGGTTCAGGGACTCAACGCTACGAGGTTAAAATAGGTGAATGGATTTCAAATTTGGTAAATGATGATTCAAGCTTGGTGGCTGGCAATCAATTTGTTGCTGCTGATGGGCATTGGGCTAGCTGGCTTTCAGGAAATGGTAGAATAGCTTATGATAATGAAGTATTGGGAACTGACTTAGGCGGGCAGATATGGGTTAGTGAAAATCAGTTGGTTCATTCAAGCACGAATAAAGACGAAATATTAGTCTACACTAATAAACAAAATACAAAAACATACACAAGCCAAGTTACTGTAAATGAGCTAAGGACTAACAAAGGCTATATTGTTTATGGCGGATTGGGCCCTATGCATGGAATAACTCCAGATGGACAAGATGTTGATTTGACTATTGCTCCTTGGAGAATAGAGAATTTTGGACAAGTATTTTTTGTTGATAATGCTCCGTGGGTAGCTAGCTCAACTTTTGATACTACCAATCAAAAAGGTTACATAATGCTAAGACCTTGGGGACAAAATGATGGAATTTTAGTTGAGGCTAATGTAACTTTTGGACTGCATGTAGTTTATTACAATAATAATTTTGTTGTTGCTTACAGCGATAATAATGGTAAGCTAAATGTTGTGTGGGTTAAAAAGGGGAATGTTGTTAATTTAGTGAGCACATTATAAGTTATTAATTGCCTTAACTACTTAACTAGAAAATTATTTAAATAAAAGAAAAAAGGTTAATTTTTATGCTTAAGA
>CAYOWR010000025.1:2970-8849 GCA_964407725.1 uncultured Methanosarcinales archaeon | reverse complement strand
CATTTATAATAAGCAATCTATGTGATGTAAAATGGAATTAACATAGTTGGCAAAAAGGCTTGAGGGGCTTATGGTATTATAGAAAAATATATAAATATGTTATATATTATATTATTATAAAATATATTAAAATATCGTATAAAATGACTCTAAGGATTTTGGTGAAAAAGCTTGAATTATTGCGCAGGAAGTTTATTGTAAGGGAAGAACTAAAATCTTACTGCAAGGACTTAAAGCTTGATTACTACATCTCCATTATGTACCTCACTTCCAATAATTATCTAGTGAGGATTCTGCGTGGCATTTTCTACGTAAAGTCTATTGAAGAGAGAAAGCTTAGCAAGATAGATATCGGCTTTGAAGAGGCAATTGCAGAAGCGTTGAGAATTAAGGGTATTAAGGAGTGGTATTTTGGCTTGGAGTCGGCAATTAAGCTGAACAACCTTACTCATGAGTATTTTGCTGTGGAAACAGTAATATCTGACAAACTTTCGAGGCCTAATCCTTTTAACATAATGGGCAGGAAAGTCAGGTTTGTAAAGCTGAATAAGACACTCTTTGGATTTGGCGTAATCAAAAATAAGTTTAACTATTCTGATGCAGAGAAGACTGTCCTTGACTTAATATACTTAGGCAAATACAACAGGAATACAGATGAGGGCATAAGGAACAAGGTTATAGATTACATCGGCAGCTGCAATAAACCAAAACTTAGAAAATATTCTGAAAATTATCCGAAAACAGTCGGAAATTTGGTTGAGGAATTGATATGATAAGCAAAGACCTAATTGATTATAAAAAGGAAAGAGATTTTGTTGATGTTTTTCTTATCACTAAAAAATTAAACAAAAATATAAGGATGTTTAAAGAAGGCATTATTTTAAAGACTTCATTTATGCTAAAGTACGAAAAGTACAGGGAAAATTTAGAAGAGAAAACAAACTTAAAAGAATGGATAAAGCCAGGACAAGAACAGTATCTTCTCTTGAAGCCATTAAATGGGTTTGAGCAGTTTCTAATAGATATCAAACCATTTCTCAACGAGCTTGTAAAAGAAATCTTAGAAAAATAAGCGTGAATTCAATGTTGTGATGTAAATGGAAATATTTGAAATTGCAAAAAAGCTTGAAGGACTGCAGACAGTGAATAGCATCGCTATAAACCTCAACATAGGCAGAAGAACAGCTATTAATTATATATGGAAACTGAGAAAAAATGGCTATGCAGAGACTATTTACGGAAAAAGAAAGATAAGAATGTATAAGATATCACCAATAAGGCCAGTTAAAACAGGCTATCCTGGATTATATGAATTCCTAAATCAACATTCAAAAATCAAGATATATGCTCCTTATATAAATAGGATTTATGATCATAAGCCGACTGCAGAAGAAATGATAGTAAAAGCTGTCCAAACAAATGATTTTAGGACTGTGCTTTCTGCATTAAATTTATTTAGTAAAATAAAAGACTGGACTTTGCTGAGTGAAATTGCGAAAAAAGAAAATGTTGGCAGAAAAATAGGGGCTTTGTATGATGCAGCAAAAACAATAATAAGGGTAAGAAGAATGGATGAAAGAATAAGAAAATCATTATTAAAAAGCAAAATAGATGACAAATTCATAATAAAATACGCAAGGACAAAAGATTTACTGCACATAGAAAAAATATGGAATGTCTATTTGCCTTTCAACAAGGCAGACTTGGAGGCTTATAAAGAATGATTAACTTAGAAGAGCAGATTGGGCTTTTCAAAAATGTCATAGGACCACAATTGAGAAGAAGGGTAGAGTGCGTTGCAATAGGCGGCTCTGCAATGATGTTTTATCAGGCAAAAAATGCCACTAAGGATGTGGATTTGGTCTTCTTAAAAAAAGAAGACTTAGAAGCTGTTAAGGAACTCCTCTATAAATCAGGGTTTAACGAAAGAAAGAATATCAAAGGAATATTCAGGGAAGATGAAGATGCAAGCAAGCCTGTCATGATGGAAAGTCCAGAAACAAGGTTTGATCTTTTCTTGAATGAAGTAATAGGCTTCAAAATCCATGAAGCAACAATTGCAAGGCTTAGGGAAGTCCACGAATTCGGCAATTTTATTGTTAAAACTGCAAGCCCGGAAGACATCTTGATGATGAAAGGCTGCACAGAAAGGCTAAGGGACAGGGACGATGCAGCAGAATTGATAAAAAAATTCAATATAAATTGGAATATTATAATAAGTGAAACCTCAAACCAAACAAAAATAGGGATGCTTGCCTTTCCATTGTTGCTTTACGATTTCCTGACAGAATTGAAAGAGAATTATACAGTTGATGTCCCAAAAGATATAATGAAAGAACTATTAGCTATAGCTGAGAAACAATTCAAAGAATTAAAGAAACAGGGTCAATTAATTAGAGTCACCAAATACAAAAAATAAACATTTATATACCATCTTATTCAAGTGATAATTAAAAAGAGGTAAAATGCCAGAACAAGACTTATCACAAGACATTCCACCGCCGCCTAAAAAGCATGCTTTAAGCTTCGGCAAGCAGGAGCAGCAAGGCCCAGACTTGAGCAGCGTAAATGCTGATATAAATACTTTAAGCAGGCGCCTAAAGCTGATTGAAGAGGGCTACACAAATCTGAGAAGGTTTTTCCAGGTAACAGAAGAGAATATAATAGCTAAAAACAAGCATTATTCTGCAGAGCTGAAGACAATAAATTCGGATGTAGTTGAAATCAGAAAAGAAATTCAGGAAATAAAAGACAAATTAATGCTTGTCATAAAGGAGCTGCAGAGCGTTGCAAGAAAGGAAGAAGTCAAAGTTCTTGAAAAATACATAAACTTGTGGAATCCTGTCAAGTTTGTGAGCCAGAACGAGATTGAAGGCATAATTAATGAAGTTCTTGAAAAAAGGGAAAAGAAAGCAAAAAAAGATGAAATTTAGATGTTCTTAATGGAATCTATTACCTATCACCAAAAAGCTTATATATAAGTAAGATAAATCTTACCTTGGAATAAAAATGGAAATAAGCATAACCAAGATGAGCTCAAAAGGACAAATTGTAATTCCTGTTGAAATGAGAGAAAACATAAAAGAAGGAGATAAAATTCTCCTAATTAAAAGCAGCAATCAGATCATAATGAAAAAAGCTTCAGAGATTGACAAAAATCTTGCGGAAGACTTGGAGTTTGCCAGAAGAACTGAGGAAGCGCTAAAAAGATATGAAAAAGGCGAATTTATTTCTTTGCCCGCAGATAAATTTCTCGAAGAGCTCAAGAAATGGTAAGTGTAGATTATGACCAGCATTTTCTTAAATTATTCCAAAAATTAAAAGATACTGCCATAAAAGAAAAAATCAAAAAACAAATTGCTAAGATAATAGAAAACCCAGAAATAGGCAAGCCTATGAGGTATTCAAGAAAAGGCACGAGGGAATTATATATTGCGTCATTTAGACTTTCTTATATGTACTCAAAAGAAGAAAACAAAGTAATACTTACTGATTTATACCACAAAGATGAGCAATGATTAGAAAGCTTTAAATAGAATTATTAAAAGTATTATTCTAAAAGAGAGGTGCATGATGGCTTTCTTGAAGTTTGGGAAAAAGAAAAAAGAAGAGTCTTTAGACATTCCATTGCCGGAAATCGAGCCAGCTGCCCAAAGCCCTGTAGAGCAGGTTATGATGATGAAGCAGCAGGGATATACAAACAACCAGATAGTTCAAGCATTGCAGAGCCAGGGCTACAATAATTCTCAAATATATGAAGCATTAAATCAGACGAATTTAAGCGCTAACTTTCAAAATCCTGAAGTTGGTATGTCAGATTATGGGCAGAGCTATGAGCAGTACCAGCAGCCTCAGCCTACTCAACAGGCGCAAAGCTTTCAGCAGCCAAGAGAACAGGCTTCTTCCTTAAATGAGGAAAGAATACAGGAGATCGCAGAAGCCATTATCGATGAGAAATGGGATGAATTTGCAGGCGATATAAGAAAAGTCATTGACTGGAAAGACAAAAGCGAGGACAGGATTGCGAAGATTGAGCAGCAATTGATTGACTTAAGAATAAGCATAGACAATCTTACAAAAAGCATTATGTCAAAGATTTCCTCATACGACCAGAATATAACTGATGTAGGCACAGAGATGAAGGCAATGGAAAAGGTTTTCCAGAAAGTTCTGCCTACATTGACAGAAAATGTCAATAAATTAGACAGGATGACAAAAGGCTATAAAGAGCCGCAGCAAAAGAAATAATATTATTTATAATTTTAAGATTTCTAAATTGATTTCAATAAAAAATTCAATGATAAATAACATTATGAAAAATCTAATAACAAAATATAAATTCAATATCAATAAACTATTAAAAATTTTAAATCCCGAGAACGACCTGTCGGAAATCCTTGATTTCCAAGCATACGCAAATCTTATAGATTTGCTTTATCGTTCTGTAAAGCAATAAAGGTGACCCATTGGAGCTTACTTTACTAAATACAGAACTATGAGGGGCACCCATTCTACTCAGGAGAGCGCATGGGTCTCATGTTGATTTAAAAATAAATTCGTTATTGTATTTATTTGATATTGTTGTTCATTTAAATTTTATTGGCTAAAAAGTATTGATCAGTATTGCGTTGATTTTAGTGTTGTGAAATAAAAGCTTCTAAATAAAATAGATTATGCGCTTCTGGAAGCGAGCAAGGCGATAGTGAAAATAGCTACTGCAAATATCAAGACTATCCCTAAAAACTTGGGGTGAAAAATAACGCTTGTTGTTTTTGAAAGGTCTTGGCTTCCGGATTCTGTATTTGCCTGGTCTCTTATCTGGACCCCCACCCCGACAAGGATTATGATTACAATAAATACTAGTAAAACGCCTTTAAGGGCAGGAAATGACTCAACGTCTGCTCCAAGCATCTGCGAAGCGATATTCATCAATAATATGAGCACAAAAATAACTGCAAGAAATGGCGCCGTCTTAGCAACAACATTTGTTGCCAGGGGCGATATCAAAACAAATATGCCTAAGAGCAAGCCTAAAAGCGTTATTACAATCTTGTTGTTGCCTGCAAGTTTTGTCCACAGCAGAGTTGCATAAACAACTATCCAAACAAAAAGAAAAACAAAGATGTTTGAGAAATACTCCAAGCCTGTGACATCTAGGAATGTTGCCATATTAAAATGATTATTTGCCGCCGCCAAAAAGCTTGCTGAAGTCTATGCCCATTCGCTTGAAGGTGGTTCTTTCATCGCTTTCTTTTGAGTCGCTTGTTATCCAAGCGATAACTATGCCAAATATAAGGAGCATTATTACTATAGCTATGCTTTCCGTGCCGAAAAACTGCTCAAGAGTATCGCCAAAATAGCCTGACCACCAGCCGGCTGCTCCGCCAAAGATAATCACTATTGTGGCAAATGAGAAAAATGCAATCCATCCTGGCATTGACATGCCCAAAAACACATGCTCCTGGCCAAAAACACCTATCATAATTAATAAGAAGATGATTGCAACAAGAACTATTGAAACAGAAGGCAAGGCATTGCTTATAATATAAACAGGATCTGCATTAGGCGGAAATCTGCCTGTAGCGCTCGGTATGATTACCAATAAACCAACCACAACTGCAACAATGATATTAAGATTTTTCTTGCCCTCTCCCAATATCCTGGTTTTCTGCAAGATTGCATAAATAATGACAAATATGAGCAAGAAAACAAGCAAATATTCTACTCGCCAAGTATCAAGTATTCTAACAAAATTGTCAAATTGAAAGGCTGAAGCAACCATATAAACACCTCTTTAGTTTTACTATTTAAACATTACTATATAAATTTTATGTTAATGGGGAGTTTGGCTTTCTTTTGAAGGCTCTTTTGTTGCATAT
>CAYOWR010000025.1:0-2861 GCA_964407725.1 uncultured Methanosarcinales archaeon | reverse complement strand
AAGGCTCTTTCGTTGCATATATGATAAATAATACCACTAAAACAAGCAGGACTATAGAGCCTGCTACTTCATCGCTGCCAGAGCCTGAAAAGTCTCCTAAACGTTGAAGCCAAGTCCTGCCATCGCTTGTCTTTATTGAATCAAGGAATATCCCAACTATAGCCAAAAACACTATAATCATAAAGACAATTTTCCAAGGGCCCTGAAGGTACATTGGCTCTTTTTCTTCCTTGTGGAAAGAGCCCACAAGCAAGAGGAATAATACGCTGAAGAACAGCACAACAACGGCTTTTGCAACAGTTTCGTTTATAATCGCAACCAATTCTTTTGCCGCTATAACTAGAAACGCTATGACAAAGGATGCAATTGCATTCAAGTTCTTTTTTGTGTATTTCTTGCCATCAATCTCTTCTGTGCCCAAAACTTTTGTCTTTTCAAGTATCGCGAAAACAATGGTGAAAACCAATAGGAAGGGCAAAACAACATCAAACAAGCCAATGTTGTCAAAGAAAATGAGAACTTCCCTGAAAGGCGTTGGTTTAGCAACAGCTGCAGCAATTTCTGTAGTAGCCATAATATTTTTTGGCTAATATAGGTATTTAAATGTTTCTTTTTTATTGGATAAAAGGTATATAACATTAAACGAAAAACCAATAAACAAATTAAAAATTCAACATCAATAATATAAAATTTTAAAAAACGAGAACGACCTCGCGCTGCAAACGTTAAAAGGTGACCCGTTGCCGCTTACTTTACGAGATGATAGAGTTATGTGGTAAATGCGTGTGAGCACGCGAACACGCTCGCGTGCATGTCGCCCATTGTAGCTAGGATTGCAAATAGGTCTCGAATTTTAATTTAAAATTATTAATTGAATTGAGTTTATGTAATTGAGAGATTTTGGCACATTTTAATAACCTTTATAAACAAGGCAATTAATGATATTTAATATGTTAAACAAATCAGAATTCAATAATATTAGGAAAGAGATGCATAAAGTTGATTTGAAAAGGGAAGAAGTTATACAGCTATCAAGGGAGATAATAACTGTTTCCAAGCAGATAATTTATGCTGCGCAAAGGAATGATATGAAAACAGCTGCTTCTGCAATCAAAAATATAAAAAATAAGGTCAGCAAATTAAGGAAAATAAACATAATTACTGACACCAATATCAATTCTGTTGCATTCCAGGAATATGTTGAGGCAATCGCCTTTTTTGAATTTGTGAAAAACAGAAAAATACCGACAAAAAAAAGCTTAGGCGTAAGCGCAGACGACTATCTCTCTGGCTTGGCGGATTTAACAGGCGAACTTGTTAGAAAAGCAGTTTATGATGTTATACACAGAAAATTTCACGAAGCGGAAAAAATAAAAGATGTTGTTCATGAAATTTATGGTGAATTCTTGAAATTGCATCTGAGAAACAATGAATTAAGGAAGAAAGCAGATTCTATAAAGTGGAATTTGAAGAAGCTTGAAGAAGTGATGTATGACATTTCTATGAAAGGAAGATAATCAACTCTTTCTTCTCTCAATCACCTCATATCCGCCTCTGGTAAGTTTTGCCATACCAATGCCAACAAGTGGAATTCCTTCTCTTTGACTTTGATTTATTATTCTTGCCAATCCCATAGCTCTATCAAAAAGCGCAGTTATGCAAGATAAAGGATGATTCGGTGAATGATTTTCATCAATCATTTCTTCAACAACTGAATAATAGCCTAATCCTATTCCGCAATAATCTACTTCTTTTGTCCCAAACCCGGGAGTGTGTAACATTAATCTTGTTGATCCATTAACAGAACCCAGAATAAATCTTGGACTTAATTTTGGCCCATAACTAACGCCAGCAGTTTTTTCGGCTAAAATTTCCTTAATGGAATCTGCTCCCCCTTCTATTGGGGCACCTTCAATTCTTTGCATTAAATCTTCTAAATCTCCTTCAAAATGACCTGCAATTCCTACAAACCCCTGACCATTCCATATAGGTATGACTTTGTCTACAAATCTATTTACTAAAACCTTACCTCCTTCAAGTATTGCTCTCTGTAACATATCATACATAACTAAAATTCCATCCATGTATTTACCTGCTACCACTAAAGTCATAATCTACTGGAATTCTATAACTTTTAAAAATGTATTTATTGAGTTTTAATTCTAACCCACAAACATTTAAATAACTTCTTTTAATTCTTTATGGTATGAAAAGAACGCATACTTGCGGCGAGCTTACAGACAAGGACATAAACAAGAAAGTGGCTTTGGCAGGATGGTGCTCGACAAGCAGGGACCATGGCGGGGTAATCTTTATAGATTTGAGGGACAGGTATGGAATAACACAAATAGTTTTTGATCCGTCTCATAATATAGAAACTCATAAGACAGCAGAGACATTAAGAAGAGAAGATGTAATAATAGTTGAAGGTCATGTCAGGAAAAGGCCAAAGGGAATGGAGAATGAGAAAATCATCACAGGCCATATAGAAGTTCTAATTGACAAGATTTTAAGCATAAACAAGGCAGAAACTCCTCCTCTGGAAATTGATGATAGGATTGAGGCTTCTGAGGAATTGAGATTAAAGTACAGGTATTTGGACTTAAGAAGGCCAAAGATGCAGCAGCAATTGATGTTCAGGCATCAGCTTGCAAATACGGTTAGGGAATATCTGAATGCACAAGGATTCATTGAAATCGAAACTCCTTTTCTGATCAAAACAACTCCAGAAGGAGCAAGGGATTATTTGGTGCCGAGCAGAATTCATCCAGGAAAGTTTTATTCTTTACCTCAATCCCCCCAGATATACAAGCAGATTTTAATGATTGCCGGATTTGACAAATACTACCAACTGGCAAGGT
>CAYOWR010000024.1:2089-9085 GCA_964407725.1 uncultured Methanosarcinales archaeon | reverse complement strand
GAAGGATAACTATGATTATTGTAAAGGAAAAATTAGGATTCTAAAGCTAGTACATCCCTTTCTTGAAGAAATTTGAATTTTTAAAATCTGCTTTTGTCTTATTTTCTATTTCTGCAAGATTTTCTGGGCTTAATTGCTTAAATTCCTCGGTCAATTTTGCATTTTCCTTCACTTCTTCCGGAGTTTTGCAGCCGATTATTGCAAGGTCTATGTCTTGGCTTAAGGAATAATAAAATGCTTCTTTCATTGTGATTGATGAAAGAGCATAACCTTGTGCTGTAACCTTCATTGCTATTACACCCATGCCTTTTTTTCTAGCTTGCGGGATTACGTTGCTGATAAATGGCAGATAATGCTTATCTCCAGCATTAACACATAGAAGAATAGTGTCAAAATTGTATTTATTGATTGCATCTATAAGTATATTTGGGTCATGATGGCCTGTGATTCCGATAAATCTTATTTTTCCTTCTTTCTTTAATTTCTCAAGCGCGTGAATTGCACCATCATTTGAAAATATTTCGTCAATATCCTCTTTTGTCCTTAAATCATGAAGCTGAAGTAAATCGAGATAATTTGTATTTAATCTTTTTAGAGAATCTTCCGCTAAAAACATTGTCCCTTCATAGCTTCTATCATGGGTTTTTGAAGCAAGAAAAACATTTTCTCTTTTTGCGTATCTCCACAGAAATTTTCCAAGATAATCCCTGCTTTGCTGATATGCGGGAGCTGTGTCGAAGTAATTTACCCCGACCTCAATAGCTTTTTTAATAACCTGCTCTGCTTCTTTGAAATAACCAGTTGTCCTTAAAATTCCTTCACCACCAAGCCCGAATATTGTTGCTTTGAATTTTGTTTTTCCTAAAGTTCTTTTTGGAAGCATAAGGCTATAAAGAATTTGTAGTACTTAAATATTTTGAATGCCCCTGCGGGGAATTGAACACCGACCTCAAGGTTTCTGCATAAAACCGCAACCTTACGTTCTGATCCGTTATACTACAGGGGCGCAAGATAAAGATTTAAAATATTCTTTATAAAGGTTCTCAAATAAATATTTTCACTACTTTTTTATAGTAACGAAATAGAAAGGTTTATAAAGAGATAAAAAAAAGTTTATCTATGCTAAACGAGCATTTGCAAATTGCTAATGGAGATAATGAAAAAACTACATTAGACGAAGTAATTGTAGGGTTTAATAATCTTACAAATATTGGATTTGAAGACTTTATAAAATTGGAAGCGAGACTTTCCGATCCTCTCCAATTACTACGATTTTACGACCACGTAACACATGAATTTGTTGGCCCAGGTACAGAAAAAACAATACATCCAAGCCTTTGGGGTTATATGAAAGGACAGCGCATCAAAGCTATTAATAGTATCGAATTATCGCTCAGAACAGATCATTTGACAAGTTTACCAAATAGAGTAGCTTATCAAGAAGGTATTGAAAGTATTCTTAGCAGAGCAGAAAGAGGTCTATACACCGATAGTAAAAAAGTTGCTTTGATATTTATAGATATTAATAAATTTAAGGAAGTTAATGATAATCATGGACATGAATTTGGAGACGAAGTATTACGTTATGTGGCAGAGGGTGTTAGAGCTTGCGTAAGATCTGGTGACCTTAGAGCAAGAATATCTGGGGACGAATTTGTCATAGTATTAGATGGAATGACCTATAGAACACTAGAAGATGCTGAATCCACATTAAGAGATATTACCTTACGTATCAATAACGTATTGCAGAATAATATTAGGTATAGGCACCCAAAGAAACGCGTTGAAGTAAGTGTAAGTGCTGGTATGTCAATTCTGGGAGTAGATGCACATACAGGACAAGAACTTCATAGAAATGCTGATAATGCTATGTACCATGCAAAATTAAATCCTGTAGCTATAACAGGAGTCAGTTCACAAGTACATTACTTTGTATACAAACCGGGAATAGAGTATATTCCTCGTGAATCAAGGAGGGGTAGGCTTTGAACCCAAATATTTTTCACTCCCCCCAATCTCTCAAGCTAATCTGGCCTTTTCTCTTGTTTTCCGGAACTTCTAATTTTTCTTGACCCAATTGTTTTTTGATGTTTAATGCAGTTTTTTCTCCGAGCAATTGTGTTAAAGTTGTTAAATCTGCGCTTTTAACGTCTTTCAAGTCCTTTAATCTGTTCCTGAACAATATTCTTGCCCTCACCCTTCCTATGTTTTCCAATCTTACCAAGGGCAATAATTCTTCTTTAACGCCGTATTTCAGCCTTAATCTTAATTTTACAATTTCTTTTATCAATGACTGGTAATGAAGCATTTTGCAAATTTCTTCTGTTGAATAAAGAAGCCAGTCTGCAATCTCAATTTTAGCTCTTAGCTCGCCTGGCCTTATATTGTATTCCTCAAGCAGAAATTCTTCATCCTGCTCATTTATCCATTGCTCAAACATCATGGCTGTTTTCACAGAGTTCAAAAAATCCTCATACTCGGGCTCGTACATTGAAGGCTCTTCTTCCAGAAGCAAATCCATATACTCCAGCATTGCTTCCTGTATTTTATCATGCTCTCTTATTCCAACTCTAAGCAAAGGCCTTATCTCAAGAGTATGTGAAATCATCTGCAGGAATGAAAATGCATCATTTTTTTTATCAGAAGCATTTCTTAGGCAAGTTATAATAAAATAAGCAGTCAATGGGTCAAGATAAAGCTCTGCAACTCTCTTCCCGATTATTGTTGCCTTTAATTTCTCATCTTCAAGCTCATTTGCGCTTGAAAATTCATCTCCAGAGCGCATTATAAATTCCCAATCCTCAAGCAAATCAATTACCTTGCTGATTATGGAATGCAGCCTTCTTAAGTCTTTAAATTGATAAGCGTAAAAAGTCCTGTCAAAAAATTCAAAAAGCTGTTTCTTTGTTGTAATAAAGTTTGCAGCTATTAAAGACAAAACATAAGTTCTCAATACAGGCTCTACGGCAAGCTTTGAATAAATTTCTTCTGGCGAGCCATCAAGATATTTTTCCTTGATCTTGTCTTTTTCTGCTTCGCTTAACGCTATTGTTATTGCCTGGCCTTCATTATCATAGTTTGGCCTTCCAGCTCTGCCAGACATCTGCATGTAATCCAAAACAGGAATCCAAGTCAAGCCATGAATTGTGTATCTCCTAAGGTCTTTTATAATTGCCCTGAACGCAGGCAAATCCATTCCATAAGCCAGAGTTGGTGTGGTGCATATTATTTTTATCATTCCTTTCCTAAAATTCTGCTCTATAATGTCCTTCTGCTTGTAGACAAGCCCTGCATGATGGAAGGCAATTCCTTTTCTTAAACAAAAAGAAAGTCTTTCGCATTGTTTTGTCGGCCTGGACAAAGAATTCAAAGCTTCTTCAGACAAAGCTTTTAAGATTTCATCTTCGCTTTTTAATTTCTTTGAAATTTCCTCTGCAGTTTTCTCGGCAGATTTTTTTGTATTGACAAATATCAAAGCCTGCTTTCCAATCTTAATTGTGTCTAAAGCTATGTTCAAGACAGCACTATCAAACTCATCTTCAAGCTCTATAGACTTTGGCATGAAGCTGCAGAAGAAAAGGTTATTTATAAAGATTGTTGAAAAATTATTTGATCAATAAATATATTTCAAAAATAGGAGACCCATGCGCAGTATTAGTTGAATGGGTGCCCCTCATAATTCTTTATGTTCAATAAGTAAGCATAACGGGTTACCTTTTATAGGTTTACAGCACGAGGTCGTTCTCGGTTATTTTGAATTTATATTTCGTTAATGTTCGTAGTTTATTGATTTGATTTTGAATTTATTTATTGGATTTTTCGTTAATGCGTTTATTTTTGATTTTATAGGTTTTATTATTGTCAAATTATTATTATTAAAGAAACTGAAAAATATTAAGAATCAAACCACATTAACATTTATTAATTGCTTGACTTTGTATTGTCCATCAGTCACTGTAACAACAACTGTTTTCAAGCCTTTACTTGTGAAAGTCCTTAAATTATTTGGTGTAGTAGTCTTATATTTGTCAAAAAATCCAAAGTCCCAGGTGTAGGTTAATGGGTCATTATCTGGATCAATGGCTTTCACAAATAATAGAACTGGCTGATTCACTTTTGCAACAACACTATTGCTGTAAGCGGTTATTTTTGGAGCCCTGTTCACAGCTGACTGTGCAGGAGCTTGAAACTCCTCGCTCTGCACAAGATTTGACTGGTAAACTTGAGTTTCATTAATAATTGTGATCTTCACTTTTTTTATTGCAATTGTGATGCTCCCATTAATTGCTTTTGAATCATCCTCAACAAAAACATTGATTACATGCTCAACTGAATCAATTCCATCGCTGACTGTAACTTTAATTACTTTGTTGCCTGAGGTTGTAAAAGTTCTTTGATGGTTTTCTGTTGCTTCATATTTCTCCAGTAATCCAAAGTCCCACGTGTAGGTTAAAGAATCCCCATCATCATCTTCTGCCTTTACAAACATGAAAACCGGCTCATTAACTTTTGCCACAAGATTGCTGCTTGCATTAATTATCACAGGAGCCCTATTCTTGCCGGTAACATCTACAATTGCATTTTGCCTTGCCTCTAAACTGCCATCAGTTGCAACAAACACCAAATCAAATCTTTTCGTATCTTGTTTATTTACTGTGTCAAAGCCCGGTGTCCAGATAAAAACATTGCCGTCAATCGAAGAGTCTTCTGGAGGATTTGAAAGGTAATAGCTTAGCTGGTCTTCGTCTGGATCATAAGCATTTAGAGAAATTGATATTGCATCCCCTTCCTGGACTTTTATTTCCTTTATAGGATTAAATATCGGAGCCCTATTTGTTTGCCTTACATTTATATCTGCAAACTTTGAAGTTGAAATTGCTCCATCTGTTGCTGTAACCTTCACAAAATATGTTCCTGCATCATCATATGTTGTTTTATAAGTGCCAGAATCCATAAAACCTGAATAGCTTAATTTAACTTTGTCGCCATCAAGATCATAAGCGTCAGGCTCGATTTTTATTGTGTCGCCTTCGTTTACTGTTATGTTGGACATATCTTCTATGACTGGTGCCCTATTGACATCCTTGACTGTTACCACAACATTCTGGACAACTTTTTTGTCTTTTGATGACGCTGAAAATTGTATGTAAAAATTCTCATTTAGAATAGTGAATTTATTGGCTATGTAATCTATGAAATCTTCTTTTCTGACTGTATCAAAACTTGGAGTCCATATAAAAATACTATTTTCCATCTCAGCTCCTTCCGGCAGCTTATCCGCGGAATAATCAATCTCGTCACCATCAGGATCGTGAGCGCTTAAGTTTATTACGATTGTCTGGTTCTCGTTTATAACTTTGCTTCCGATTTCATCAAAAATTGGCGGCCTGTCAACATCATTTAAGCTTACTTTCACAATTGTATTGCCGCTGAAGCCATTTCCTTCTGCATGAACTATAACATCATAAGCACCTGCATCATCGTAGCCAGTTTGCCATTCATTATCATCCCCTATAGGCTGGGTAATAGTATAAGTCAAGCCGTATTTGGCGAAATCTGGAAGGTCTAGCCTTGCAATTTCATTTTCATTTACTGTAACATCTGAAATGCCATCAAGCAGTTTTTGAACATCAACATCTTCTACATAAACATCCCAGGTTTTGCTTGCTTTAAAGATGCCGTCAGAAACTATGATAAAAACAGTGTGCTTCCCTGAATCAATGTAAGATGGAGTATATGTAAATTCAGTTCCATCTTTGGTTTTTTTGCTGTCTAAATACCATTCATAACTTAACTCGTCTTTATTCAAGTCGCTTGCTTCTACTTTAAATTGAGCTGTTTCCATTTCCTTCATATAGACAGGGCTTTCTGGAGCATACAAATCTATTGTCGGAGCTTCTTCTTTTCTTTTAACAACAACCAGAATTTCCTGAGACGTATTTGCCAATCCGTCAGAGACTGTAACCTGGCTTTTATATTCTCCTGCATCTCCATAAGTTGTCTGCCATTCTCCATTTTCATCCAAAGGAGGGGAATATGTATAAGTAAGCCTGTCGTTATCCGGATCTGTGGCATTTGTCTTCAGGCTGATCTTTTCGGTTTCCTGTATAACAAATGTAGTTACAGAATATGCAAAATAGGGGAAAATCAAGAATATAATTAAAAGTAATGCAATGTTTCTATTCATTTATTTTTCCCCCAACAAAAAGAATCCAGCAGAAACAATGTTTCTGCGGAATTTAATAAAAAAAGCAAAGCTTATTGTTGTTGCTGCTGCACATCCACTATCACTGGCGGCCTGTTGACATTCTCAACATTGATTTTGACTAATTGCTCAGTTGTGTCTTGGCCATCGCTTACGCTCACAGTGGCTTCGTACGTGCCTGCGCTGTCATAGTCTGTATCCCAAGTGAAAACATTATCGCTTTGCGTGAATTTCTTGTCATCTATAGCATATGTAAGCGAGTCTTTGTCATCATCTGTAGCCAGTGCTGTTATGACTATCTGGTCAGTTTCCTTTGCCTCTATGTCTTCTATTCTTTCCAACGATGGCTTTCTGTTAACATTTCTGACTTGGACAGACCATATTTTGCTAGTAGTTGACATGCCATCAGTAACATCAATTTTTACAGTATGCGTGCCTGCGCTGTCATAGTCTGTCTGATAAGTGTAATCTGGTTCGCTTCCGGCATCATTCCCATCAAGCTTCCATGTATAAGTCAATGGGTCGTTATTCAAGTCGCTTGCTTTTACGCTGAACTCTACAGCTTGTGTTTCATCTATAGTTAAACCGCTCTCAATTGGCTTTACATTATCTATAGTTGGAGCTTCTTCTTTCTTATTGACTATGATTAAAACATCCCTGCTGTCAGTTGCTTTACTGTCCGATACTGTAACTGTAACAGTATATTCGCCGGCATCGCCGTAATTTGTCTGCCATTCTCCATTTTCACTTATGGGGGATGTGAATGTGAAAGTTAATTGATCTTGGTCAGG
>CAYOWR010000024.1:0-2079 GCA_964407725.1 uncultured Methanosarcinales archaeon | reverse complement strand
GGAAGCAAGCTAACTAAATCTGTTTCTTGAACTACCAAAACAATTGGCTTGCCTTTTGGCTTTTCTTCCATTACCTTAGGTTTAGCCTCTTCTTCTTTAACTACAGGCACTTCTTCCTTTGGCGCCTCTATAACATCTTCTGGCATCTCTTCAATAACTCCTTCTGGCTTCTCCATCACTTTCCCTACTTCAATAAAAACATCTTGCTCTGGCAAGCCCGCATCTATATGATTAACAAATTTTATAGGAATTTGATATTTTACTTGCTTTTCTGTTGGTACAGGAAGTAAAAAGAAAATCTGCACATGGGTGTTTGTGCCAAAGTCGCCTGGGCTTGGACCATAAGTTTTGCCATCACTATGGTATGCAACAGCAATTGCAGATGCTGTCTCTTTTGTGCTTTGCTCAAGCGTCCTGAGCTTTAAAGAAAATTGGGCATTTCCTTTATCATCTGCATTGAAAGAATTTTGAGAGCCATCTTCTGCTCCGCATGGCTTATCAACTACATTAAAATTTGGAGGGAAGGTAATGCGTGAGCACCATACTGTGTAAACACCATTAGGAACAAAATTTTTGAAAGAAAGTTCCATCTGAGCATTCTCACCATCAACGCTATAAATTCCTATCCCGCTTGCAGCCAACCATTGTTGCAATGTAAGCCCTAGTGCTTTTCCTTTATCAAATGGTCCAAGAGGATTTTCCATGACCTTAAATGGATCATGCTCTGTTGGTGCAGCTGCAGCATAAACCATTTTTGCCAGATTAGTTTGATCTTGTGCGCCTTCTACTCTTACAACATCGCCTATTGCAGGAGGAGATGGGGCAGGTCCATAAAGAGTCTGATAAACTTCACAACTACTTAATAAGAATACAGCAATTACTAGCAAGCCCACCAATTTTGTTTTAAAATCCATTATAAACACCCCTCCTGCACATTTTTATTCGAAATGAAAGTGTTGCTATTTAAAAATAATAACTTGTATTTAAACTTTTTGGTAGTTAAAAGATTTTCTGCAGATAACATTGGGGCAGATGCTGAATAAATAAATTGGTATGAAAAGAATGGGCCTGCTCAGATTTGAACTGAGGACCACTCGATATCTGAATCCGGTTATCAGTTTTGCCGCCTTTAGGAGGCTCGAGCATTCTAATTGTCCAGCGAGCCGATAATTAATATCGGCAGCTGCCAGACTGAACTACAGGCCCGAAATAAGGATTTGAAAATAGGTTTGTTTATAAAGTTTTATCATTTGATTGACTTAAGAATGAAATCCTTTATTTTCTGAATTTCTTCCTTCTTGACTTCCTTAAACCACAACTGGTCCGGGTAAATGACAATTGTTGCGCCTACATTGTTGCAGAATCCCAAGCAGCCTGTCCTTGTGACCCATATCGATGAAGCTAAGCCATTCGCTTTAACCCAGTCTTTCAATTCCCTAAATATCTCATATCCCTGGACATTGGAACAGCATTCTTTGCCCTGCGGCCTTTCATTTGTGCAGACAAGAATATGTTTTAATGGCTTGTAAGGTATTTGTTGCATTTTAAAAAAAACGCCTCTGACCAGACTTGAACTGGTGACCTATACCGGATTTCTCTTACGGTGTCTAGCTAATAAGATAACAGCCGTACGCTCCACCTATTGCTCCATGCTCTCGCATGTCTGAGCTACAGAGGCATTCAAAAAATTTTTAAGTTCTGGTAGAGTTGAAATAATTGAACCTTTAGTTTCTTTATAAAACTTTCTGACATGATTAGGAATGAATAATACAACTTCAAAACCTTTATCTTTGTAATCTTTAATTTTTTTGTTTAATTTGGAAAGTTTGTCATTATCGGGATGAGTCCATGCAGTAATTTCTATTATTTTTGTATCAATTTTAAAATCAGGGAAGTAAGCTTTACCTTTTATATTAATGTAAGGCTCATATTCAAAAGCAAATTCTTCTTGAATTAGGAAATCTCCAACTTTTTTCTCCAAGAGGTTTCTTACTGGTATTTCATTATCCAAATTAAACATATACCCTCTCCCAACTTTCTTGAATCTTTCGTACTGCCAAACGTGATATTGCTTTGGAT
>CAYOWR010000023.1:0-9134 GCA_964407725.1 uncultured Methanosarcinales archaeon | reverse complement strand
ATACCAAAAGGTATTTTCTGATTGAATCAAAAGCTTTATATATTAGTTCTATACAGAATGGAATATAATTTTAAAAAGAATATACCAAAAAGTATACTATTATTGAAATCAAAATATTTATATATTAAAGGTATATATTCCAATTGGTATAAATAAGAGTAGTGAATTAATTGGTAAAAGAGATAATCGGAAGAGATTATTACTTGGATTTGCTAGATAAAAATACAAATTCTTTCAAAAAAAATTCTGGAAAAAATATTGCCATTTTAGGCGCGAGAAAATCAGGCAAAACTCTAATTGTTAAAGAACATCTAAAAAATGTAAAAGATGTTGTTCCTGTTTATATCGATTTAGAAAAAATAAGTCTGAATCCGGAAAATTTTTCTGCTGAGTTTATCGGCAACATTGTTTTTTATTTTTTAAAGAAACCGTTAAGTGAATACAGAAATTATCTCCTTCTTGATACTTTATTAAAAGTAGAGCATGAACTAAAAAGCAAAAACTCTTTTTCTCTGATAAAAACGATTGAGAACGAACTGTTAAAAATAAAGCCAGACCAGAAATTGATTGTTGAAAGCGCTTTTAAATTTACAGAAGCTTTGGCAAAAGAAAATAACAAGAAATTTCTGATTATTTTGGACAATTTTGAAAATTTATTAGATTTAAACAATTTCTCTCAAGTGAAAGATGTTTTGTCATTGATAAATTTCAACTCGAAAGAGGTTCAGTACATTGTTACTAGCTCTGCCATAAGGCAATTGCTTGCTTTGGAAAAATTTGAGTGCTATGAAATAAAAAATTTGGAAAAAAATGAAGCAACAGATTTAATTACATCAATAATTGAAAAACCTGAGCAAAAAATAATTGATGAAATATTTGCATTAGGCAAAGGCCATCCTTTTGTCACAATATTGATATCAAAAAAATATAATGAAATCAAGGATGTTAAAAAATCATTTCTGATAGAGCTTCTCCAAAAAAACAATTCAATCCATAATTTCTGCAATGACTCCTTAAATTATTATTACAACAGGGCCAGAGGCCAAACACTTCTCAAAACAATTCTAAAATCTGTTGCTAACGAAGAGCTTAGGCTAAGCGAGATAGCCAAGAAAATCTACAGGAGCGCTCCTGTCACAAAAAGCATTCTTGAAAGGCTGATGGAAGTTGACATAATTTACAAGAAAGACAACAAGCTCTACTTTAGCGACAATGTGCTGAGGCTTTGGCTGAAATTAACTTCTCATGGTTTTGAGTTTGATGATGTTCCTAATGATCAAATTTTGAGTGAGGCAATGAAAGAGTTATGAGCAAAAACAAAATATTTTGGAGTGTTGCATTGTTTTTGACAGCAGTACTTGCATTACCAATAGCTTATGCGCAAGCATTCACGGGCACAAGGATTTATTTCGTATTAGTAAATGCAGTCATCATCGGGCTTGTCCTATTTATCTTACAAGCCTTCTTAGTGCCTGGAAAAGGAGATAAAGAAAGAGTTTCAATGTGGTTAATTGTAATTATAATTGCATTAATGATATCATGGTTTTATGGAAGCACTAGCTATATATGGCAAGGACCTTTAGGCATGTTTTTTAGCTATTATGTTTTAGTTAATTCCATAGTCATTGGTGTAGTTTTGTATTTTATATTTGGATTGCTGAAAGTAAATGAAAAACTAGGAAGTAAAGAAGGGCAAGTTGGTTATGGAATTTTAATATTTATAATTTCATTAATGTTCGCTGTCAAGCTCGGCAACCAATGGATATGGAGTCAGCCTACAATAAGTTCATTAATAAGTTATTTGTTTGGAGAATATGGAATACTAACAGCAAATCAGAATAGAATTTTCATTTTCATAGGAACTTCTGTTTTATTTGCTGTATTCTTTGATTATATAGGATTAGGGAAGGAAAACAGAAAACTAAATTATATGCTGGCAATAATCTTTGCAGCTAACCTTGTTAGTGGCCCTGATCCATACCAATACAAAGACATAAAACCATTATTGTTAATAATTGGAACTTGGATATTGGGAGGTAATTTATCTACACAATTTACTGGAAATCCAAAATGGAAAATTGCTGGATATGTAATAGCTTTCTTATTGATGATGTGGGCTGTTTCATCTGTAGAAACAGCAGTAACGCCAGAAGGAAAAGCCGCTGTTGCAGCGAATGGCGGGGGTATAACGGGATGGATTTGGGGATGGACCACAACTTTACTAAGCAGCAAAGGATTGTGGATATTAGGTGCTATCATACTATTCTTGTTTTTTGTGATATTCAGGGGGGAGAATAGAAGAAGAATTTGGGCTTTGGGTGTTGGTGGGCTTTTCAAAAGATTGAACACTATATTAAGATTCACAAACCTTTTAAGGTCAAATCCTAAGGGAAGAGAACCTCAAATATTCAGGGAAAACAGACTATTAATACAAGCTTGTGCTAATTATACAACCCGTTCTGAAATAACTTACAGATATTTAAGAGGAGTGGAAGAAGGTCTTAATTATGGTCGTGAATTCGCACCAAAAATTGGAAAATGGTATGACGCTAAAAGATTGAGGCACGACTTGATAGCATATAGAAGCGGGGATGGCACAAAAGAGACTTTAGAAGGTGAGAAGCCAATTGGATGGAACAGAATGAATCTGGAAATTGTGGATTTGATAAACCGTTATTTTGAACTTATAATGAGGATATACATATCAGCCACACTCAAACTAAAGGGGCCAAGAGGTACGGCAAAATTCAAAGGCGAGGCAGCAGAATTGAAAGCACTAGAAGCCCGCTCTACTGAAATTATAAGAGAAATTAATACACTAATGGAACACTATAAGGTCAGAATTGAATCATTTAGATACCATCATGTATTAAATGGTTACAAATTGATTGCTTTAAATATGTTCAATGTAACCGGAGAATGGTACGAAAATCCTTTGAAATTTGCTAAACCTGAAGCAGAATTTCAGGGGAATGAAGAAGCAAGAAACGAGAAACCTGCTGTAACTGGTTACTTTGGCCCATCTCTCGTAGCTGGTGGGAAAATGGAAGGAAAAATGAAAGTTCCTATACACCAAGTTAATCAATTTGGAGAATTTGTTGAAGACATTATAAAGCAAAAAGACCCAATTACCGGTGACATAGACCCAATAAAGTACAAAAAGCCAAGAAAACTAAAAAATCCAGAAGATATTATAGACCATCCAGATTTTGTGAATTTAATGACATGGTTGACGCATGACTGGAATGGTCTTGCAGAAGATGTTAGATATGGTCTCCATCATCCAAAGAGCAGAACTTTTACAGCCTACGAACATGCTATTAAGAAAAAGTTGTATCCAGAATATGCCGACGAAAGCATACATTCCACTGGAGTACCGACAAAACAAGATCAAGCAGTTGATATGCGTGCTTTGGCTGATCCTGGGCTCAATAAATATTGGGGCAGAAAGTGGTATTATGCTCAGACTGTGCCTCCAGGACCAGATACTGTGCCTCCTGAAAATCCTCTGCCTAATCTATCCTCTTTAGGAATAAAACATTACTTGCAGACACGTATAGAATTAGATATGAGAGACAAAGAAGAAGCTCATAGGTATATGATGAAAATTCCTGCTGATACAGGAGTGCCAAGGAAAGAGTATAGGGGCAAAGAAGTAATTGCGAAAGTTGGTGGAACTCTTGCACAAAAAACAGCATCTCAACAAACTACTTAATAAGTCGGAGGAATTAAAATAGCAGAAGCAACCAACGAAGAAGGAGTGGAAAAAAGAGAAATGCACGATATTGTGTCAGATAAATTAATTAGGTTAATCTCTACATATAGTCCTATGGAAGAAGTAAGAAGATTAAAGATTAAATATCAATTACTATTATTTGAGCCACGTCTTTTGAAAAAAAAAAAAAAAGATTGGTTAGCTTACTCATATGCCGCCAGGTTATATAGCTTATATGTGTTAGGAAGAGTTAGTGAAGATAAAATTAAAAATCATATTCAGCAAATAAGAACATACGACGTAGAATTAGCTAAAGATATTGAAGATGTTTTGCCTATCGTAGGAGAAAATTTTGGAATTTTCTCGGAATTGCTTAACGAGCTAAAAAAAGGAAGTCAATATTTTGTAGTTTATATATCAACACATTCTAAAGAATTGATTGAAAAAGCAGAAGCATTGAAAGGCAAAGATACAAAATTGTCAAAGCAACTTATTGATTTAATTAATGCAATAAGCGGTCATGAAGTTGATTATTTAATGCAATACAAAACTGATTGCGAGCATTGGATAAATTATGCTGTACGCGATAGCATTGACTTTTTCATAAACAGGATAAGCCTCTTCTTGAATGGGGGATTTGATAACAGAAGCGGGACACAATTTATGGGCTTATACAAAGACTTTAAAGATGAAAAAATACAAGGAGTAGTGCTTAGAAATAAGTCTGTTAGAAATTTAGGCTCTTACTTAAACCAGTTGAAATATCTGGGATTATTAATTGGAATGTGCAGAAGGGCATACCTCAGCGGAGATTGGAATAAAGGCTTTTTCGGCCCAAAAGGGTTTTGGGCTGATTTTGAGAAATATGCTAATGACTTTGAAAGAGTTTATGGAAATGTGGACTTTAAAGAAAGACTAATAGCAACAGAGAGAAAGAAAGAATACGAATTGCCCCAGTTTTGGGGCGGTGTATGGGAAAGAAGTGAGATTCAGGATATAAATGTCCTTAGGCAACAAGGAATTTTGTACACTGTTGAAAATGGTATAGTTTATATTATGAGACAGGAAGGTGTGCTTACCAAATTGTTAATGGAACTTTATAGCCGAAGATATCAAGTTAATAATATCATTCATCCAGCCGCCGCAGCATTGATAAAAATTTTTGAGGAAAGAGAGAATGAGTTGATAGCAAGTAGAAATCAAAAAATGCGAGACCTAATTAAGCTTTTACTTGGTATGTTTGGCGTGCCAAAATTAAGAAAATTTAGGAAATTACTAAGTAGGAAAAAACATCAGTTATTTGATGAGTTGATCACAACTCAGAATGAATTCACATCAGTAGCAACTACTCCTTTAAAGAATTATGATGAATATATTGAAGCTGTTAATAGAGCATTGGTAAAAATAAGCCCAGAATTCATACAAGGTAATAGAATAAAGTTTCTAGAGGCCGCCATATCCAATTTAGATTACATGAGAAGACAGTTATCAAGCCAAAGATTTGACAGCGATAAAAAGGTCTTTATGCGTACAATGTATTCCGACGCTGCTTCAGATTATGCAGATATTGTCGATATAATGCTAATAAGACTAGAACATCTCGATAAAGAATATCTAGATGCAATTGAACGAATCATAATAGTAGGTAATGGCATTATGGATGGATTAAGAATTGTTGAGAGGCATATAAGAACGAAATTGGAAAAGGTTTATGTAGCAAGGATAGATGATATACCAGCAACATATTTTGAAATAATCACAAACAGAACTTTTGATTTAGGATATATCAAATCACAATTCGATAATGAATTAAAAAGGGCCTTGATAGAACTTCAATGATAGTAAAAATAAGGTGATGATATGGCAGACAAAGAGACAGAACAAAGGAGACCAGATGAAGAGCCAAGTACTTTCTCTGAATGGGTCGAAATTGCAAAAAATAGGATTAAGAGATGGCCGATAATAATAAGATTAAGGTTTGGCAGAAAAAAAGTGGGCGATAGGCCTGTACCAGTAAGATATGAGTTGGAACAAGATGGATGGATTAGATTAAAT
Organism: uncultured Methanosarcinales archaeon; assembly: GCA_964407725.1. GTDB lineage: Archaea > Nanobdellota > Nanobdellia > Woesearchaeales > GW2011-AR4. Next base: position 3,364 of record CAYOWR010000023.1, on the reverse strand, counting down.
CAAAACCTTTTTGGAACAAATTTGTCCACTGTTGAGAAATTTTGGACTGCACAACAAAAACTTTATGGGCACGGGGGCGATAAAGGTTATCTTGATGGAAATCCCGAAGGTATTGTAGCAGTATACAAAAATCTTGGTCTCTATTTCGATATTGATAGAATACCAAGCGAGGTGAAATGGTTTGAAGTTGGCACTAACTATCAGGAAGAGGATGTGTCATTTGAAATTCCTGAAGATGAGAAAGAATGGAGAAAACATAATTGGGATGTTAACACAGTTAGGACCTTGCTTCTTGATAAGTCTCAGCCATGGAAACAGAATAAGTATAAACGGATTACTTTAGGTCGTGGGGTAGTTTATCATGAAGGAAAAAAAGAATACAGAGAAAACCTTTATATGCTGGGTCATGATAATATTAAGAAATTGAATATGGCATTTGCAAATTTCAACAAGCAATATAATCTATTAGGGCTTCAAGAAGCTTTAATACCAGTTGAAATTAGAACCAAGTTTACAAATTTAAGCGACGCAATGCAGGACCTATTTAAGGAAATTCAAAAAATTGAAACAGATGAGTTTACGAGCTTAAATAATTTATCTGGAATTGTAAGTCAATATAATAACTTAAGAAATATTTTGCTAACTTCATCTGGTTACAGGCCTGAGACAGCGGGTGTTGGAACTGTAAGATTTGAGCATACTTATAGAATAATAAGCCAGTTTAAAACTGTTGAAATAGAAGAAGAAATAGTAGAAAAAGATGAAAGAGGCAGAAAAAAAGGATCTCGTAAAAGAAAAAGAGATGTGATTATGTATTTAGATTATGCGGAAACATTGAAGATGTACGAAGAGGAAGAAAACGAAATTAAGCTGCAAATAGGAAATTTAAAAAATGAGATTAGTGTAGAGGTGGATAAAAGAAAAGAAAAAATCAGTAATATAAGAAATTTAATAGCTAACAAAGATAATTTTAAAAATGAATTAGTGCAGGTAATGCAAAGAGAAGAAAATAATTTAAGAAGAATTATCGAGAGTAACGAAGACAAAGAAGACAAGCTTAAATTAATTAATGGCACTTTAAGGCATCCTGATAAACTAATCGATGATATTATCGAAGATTTAATAAATTTGAGTAAGGGCCAAATTCTAAAGATATTAGAAGAGAATATTCCTACAGATGAAAAATTATCAAGAATAAATAGCGCATTATTGGAATCGTTGAAAGCGACATCAATAATAGAAAATTTAGTGATTAGTAGAGCCTCCCATATCAAAAGTGCCTTCACGCCATTTATTTTAGATGAAAATGATAGAGAGATTCCAAAAACAGAAGATGATGTCTATACTGATCTTCAAGATGCATTACAACACAGCAAAATAATTGATGACATCCTAAAAAATATTTTTAGTGAGAATGAACAGGCTATTCGCGGAATGATAACATTGGACAAGAGAATATTAAATGTAGACGAAGCTTATAAGGTATTAAAGACTCTAATTCTACAAGAAAGTAAGAATTTTGAGGACGAAATTGCGCAGATTAAGGTCAATCAAGAGAAAGAAGGGGATCTTCTAAAAGACATAGAAAAGCAGTACAGGGAAAAATATAGCAGATTAAGATCAAGGCTTGCTGAAATAGGCAACATAGAAAAAGTGTCCATTTTGGAAGATCTTAAGCCGAAACTTGGAAATTTCTATCAACGACGTGAAGAAAAGTTTGGTTTAGGCCTAGATGAGAATGGGTATCCTTTAGAAATAAATCCAAGTACTGGAGAAATTTTAATAGATAAGTGGTGGCGAGAACTTGCACAAAATAAATGGCAGCTTGAAAGAATAGCCAGCAAAGCTGGTGGAGCAGAAATGTTGAAGATGCATTTGGAATTGAATGTTGACCTTTCAAAACCTGAAGGTGAAAGGGTACCAAGCGACTGGCAAACAAAGTGGAAACGAGACCAAAGAGTATTCAAAGATGACAGATTTTATGGCTACGTGGACTTAATGGAAATGGGCTCTATGATTTATAGTTACTGGGACTCGTTCAGAGACGACCTAAGAGATGGAAGATACCATCCACACTCTAAAAGCATAGGCGATTATGTGATAGAAGGGGAAGGTGGATTTAGCCCGATAAAGGGTGCACCATATATAAGATCATGGAAGCCGGGTTTGGGAAGAATTGGTATTTTTTTCCCAAGAGGGAAAATACCTAAAAAAGAAACAGGAATTGACAAGACTAAACAAGATTTAATTAAAGCAACTCCAGCAGATTTTGAAAATGTTCCAGAGGATGAAAAAAATGTAATGAGGGAATTTAGGATGAGAATTTCAGACACTGAATTTTATCCAAAGGATAGTAACTCTAGCGATTCAAAAACTTGGGCAAAAAGAAAGCCAACAAAATATAACCCAGCATTTGACAGAAGAGCAAGAGATCTTGATTATGTGTTCTGGGGAAATATGTATTATTACAGATGGGTTGGTAACATTACAGAGTGGTCTGAAAACCCATTTCCTCATATTTCAACCAGAGGCCTTGCTCATTATCTTTTCTACAGGGCGGCTACAGACGTATGGAATTATACAGATGCTGAGAAAGCTTTAGAAGGTCTTGAAATGGACTATGGCGTAAGAGGTTCAGAAGAATTTGGTGTGGTTAATCCAGCAAGTGGGATAGGAATACTTCAGGAAAATTAGACGTATATAAAGAGTCAATTTTCTATGTTAGAATAAAAAATAATTATGAAATTTTTGTTTGAAGAATAAAAAGCCTATACTGGAATATGCCCCGTATAATCAGTATACAAAGGATTTGTCTTGGAGTTATAGATATCCTTTAAATCATACACTATATTATTTCTAAAAGTTGGTAACATATTATTGATTTTTGGCATTTCCCCCATTCTGCTTTCTAGATTTCCCATCATCTTCGCCATCCCCAATATTGGTTATATAGCAAAATTAATATATATACTTTTGGTATAAAATATATATAGTATATATAAAAAGAAAAAGCTATATAGAAAATAAATGAATGAAATAAACTATACCAGTTATCGTGACCAAACCAATCTCCTTTATCATAACATTAAAGATAGCAACAGCCCCGACTATTCAACCTTCCAGCAGCCATTTCCACAAGGGAATATAATTTATCTTTTTGTTTTAGGGAAAACGATAATTATTTATATTTAGCTAATCAATGCCAAAATGTCAAGAACCACCCGCTGAAGCGAGTGGCGTGGATAAACCTAGAGGTATACCAAAATGCGTGTGGTTCTTGAGCATGCTCGGAAACCCCGCGCTCCCCCAACGGGCTGAAGCCAGTGGTTTCCGTGCAGGGGTTTCCGACATATGAGAGAAGAAG
>CAYOWR010000022.1:0-9135 GCA_964407725.1 uncultured Methanosarcinales archaeon | reverse complement strand
TTCTCTTTCAAATAAGGCAAAATCTGCAAAAATGAATTTACTATAGAATATTTTGTCCCAGGAAATTTATTTTCCAAGTCATTTAACGAGTCTCTCACTTGAGCCCTAAATGATTGTGGAACATTGGGGCATTCATTGAAATTATCCAACAACCCATTGATAAAAGCATAAGTTGTCACTTCTTTTTCCGTGCACAAGTACAATGGCTTAATCCTTTGCACAAACAAATTATTATTTATTAAGCCAACTTTTGGTCCAAGCCTTGCAGATGCTTTATTGTCATTTCTCATCTGGTTCATAATAATTGACTGGCATTCATCATCTAAGTTATGGCCTGTTGCTAATTTTGTTAAATTTAATTCGCGAGATTTCTTGTTCAGCAAATATCTCCTGAAAATGCCACAAACAGTGCATGGCTTGACATTCAAAATTTTTAAGATTTCGTCCAAAGTTAAGCCAAATTTCTCTTTATAGGAGAAAATATGCAGCTGGATATTATGTTCATCGCAGAATTTTTGAGCTGTTATTAATGTTTTATCCCTGTAGCCTGCAATTCCTTCGTCAATTGCGATTGCAGTAAGCTTTATTTTGGGATTTTGTTTTGATAATTTATTCAGAAGATGTAAAACAGTTAGTGAATCTTTTCCTCCGGACAAAGCCACACCAAGATTTTCTGATTTTCCGATTAAATCAAACTGCCTTATCGTCTTGAATGCCTTATTTTCAAAGTATTCCGTGAAATGGCTTTTGCATAATTTTTCGCCGGAATATAATGCGATTACTGGCTTTTCATCGCAGCAATTGAGTTTGTTTATTTGAATTTTCATTTTACGCAGTTGATTTTGTTTAAGTTAGTTCGTTATTGAATTTTTTGATTATTGGATATTATTTAATGTGTAAATTCGGAATGTGTTTTCCTTCTTCCTGCTGTGGCAATAGAGCGCGGCATTAAATATTTTGTCATTAAAATCTAAATCAACAAATTAAAAAAATATATTACCCTCCTGAAATTACTGACAAAATTCTTATTTCATCTTTGTCTTTTAATTTTTCATCTTCCAAAATCAATTCTCCATTTCTCGTGGCAATAGCGGTGACAGGATTGATATTTAATTTTTTAAGTAAATCCGCAACTAATGTATCATTATCTAACTCTAAATTCGTATTCTTATTCTCCCTATCTATGAAAACGCTTATGCTAATTTTAGTCATTTATCTAAATAATGATGACTAATTAATAAAGATTATTGAATTTAATAAGAAAGTTTAAATAGAAAAATGTTAAATTATATAATAATGAAAAAAAGAGGCCAGATATCGTTATTTTTAATAGCAGGTGTGTTTATAGTTGTTTTATTCGGATTATATTTCTATCTCAATAGGGCTAATGTTGATAAAATAGCAAAGGAAAAGCCGCAGCCCGAAGGCGTAGAAGCTGTTAAGGCGTATGCAGATTCTTGCATTAAGATGATTAGTGATGAGGCTTTATTCGAGAAAATAGGCTTGCAAGGTGGCTATATGAATCTGCCATCCAGTCCAGCACCAACAATATACCAAAATAATGACGTGCCTATTTATATAGACGGAAATAATGCCTATTTGCCCGGCTTGGACACAATTCAAAATCAATTAAGCCATTATGTAAAAACTGAATTTGAGAAATGTTTCGATGTAAGTGTTTTCAAAAAGATGGGGATGGAGATTATAAAGGAACAGGACTTTAATGTAGATGCCAGTCTAAATGAAGAGGATGTAACAATCAAGCTGGGCTATCCAATGAAAATAAGCCAGGGCTCAAATTTGGTTGAATTAAATTCCTTTGTTGTTACACTGCCTATAAGGATAAAGGCGCTTTATGAAAGCGCTGAGGTGATGGCTAGCAAAATAAAAGAATCACAGCCAAATGTATACGATATAAGTGCTGATTGCAGCTTGTACGACAAGAATGGCTTGACTAATGTTTACTTAAAAGACAGCAATGACGGCTCTGCAAAAATAATCCAATTTGTTGATTTCAGCACTTATCAAAATTATTATGTGAATTCTTATGTCTTTCAGTTTGCGATTAAGAACGTTAATGTAGATGGCAGCTGTGTGGGTTAATTGATTTTTTTGATTTGAATTATTTTTTAATGATTTTTGATCATTTGAGTTTTCATTTATTGATTCTTTCACTTCTTGAAATTCGTATTTATTTTACAAGATTTAGTTTGAACCTATAAAAAAGCTTAAATAGTCATTATAAGAGTATTGTAAAACTATTATGGAAAAGAGGGTTTGGATCTATTTTCTTATACTTATATTATTGATGGGAATGACGTATGCAGCGGTTCCTGATGCAGACAAAGATGGTGTGCCTGATGCAGAAGACAACTGCCCAAATTCTGACAGCAATGTTGTAGACCAGTTTGGGTGCACCTGCCCACAGAAAAATTGCCCTTCTGACAATAATCCCTGCACTGATGATTGCGGAATCATAAATGGCTTGCCGACTTGCGGGGCTATAAATAACAATAATCCATGCCCAGGGGGGTATTGCTCTGGAGGTAGATGTCAAACGAGTGTGTTAAATTCAAATAACACGAACACTTCGACATGTTTTGACTCTGACAATGGTTTAGATTATTACACAAAAGGATTTGGTTTTGATAATATAAAATATTTCAGCGATGCTCCTCTTTACGACGAATGCTTTACCGATTTTGATACAGACACTTTGAGTGAGGTTTATTGTAGAGATGATGGCTACTTAGATACTAATTGGTATGAATGCCCAAGCGGCGTATGTCAAGATGGGGTTTGTAAACAAGCTGATGTTTGTGCTGCACCATCTATATCTGAACAAAACAAGACTACTGAACAACCAGCTAGCCAATCATTTTCTATGTTTGTGAATCCGTCAACCAGTGGAAATGTATTATCCCTTTTCTTTGACGACAGGCTTGGAATTAAAACTGAAGAATTGGCAAAGCAGATGAAGAATGTATTGACTTACGATAAAAATACAATCAATATCAAAGTCGATGAAAAAGACGCGAATCCGTTCATTTTGACCAAAACTGGAGATAAAATACAACAAATTGCTTTCCAGGGGTATATAATCGAATTGGCTTCTGCGCCAGTTGTTGCCCAACAAAAAACATTGACCAACTTGGCAATAAGAAATCAGCAAAAAATAGCATCCATGAGTAATTTGAACCCTGCAAAATATGCTTATAGGACATTTGCAACGCAGCCTGCAGATGTTCCAAACCTGATAGCGCAGCACAAAGCACAGCTAAAACAAGAGAAGGCCAATATTAAAAATAAAATAAACAAAGTACTGCAGCCCCAAAATCCAATTACAGGCAACGCAGTTGCAAACCCTGCCCCTGTTACTGCATTGGGCGAATTTGAGAATGTTTTTAACGGAATTGCTTTGGATATAAATAGCGAACAAGCAAAGCAAATAGAAAAAATCAGCGGAGTAAAAAAAGTTTATCCGAATCTTGAAGTCAAATTAAGCCTGATGGATTCTGTGCCATTGATTAACGCAGATGAATTATGGCAGCTTGATGAAGATGGGAATAAGTGCTCAACAACTGGAAAACCTTGTTTAACTGGCACTGATGCAAGGATAGCTATTATAGATACCGGGGTTGATTATACACATCCTGACCTAGGTGGCTGCTTTGGAGCAGAATGCAAAGTCATTGATGGATTTGATTTCATCAATTACGACAATGATCCAATGGACGATCATGGCCATGGAACTCATGTTGCTGCAACTGCTGCTGGGAATGGTGTTTTGAAAGGTGTCGCTCCTGATGCTAATATTTATGCTTACAAAGTTTTAGATTCAGGCGGCTCTGGAAGCTTTAGTTCTGTGATTGCTGGCATTGACAGGGCAGTTGATCCAAATAATGATGGCAATTTTTCTGACCATGTTGATGTTCTCAGCATGAGTTTAGGCGGCTTATGCTGGAGTTATGATGAATCTTGCGGACCTGATGATCCAGCGTCCCAAGCAGTTGATAATGCTGTTGATGCTGGAGTTGTTGCTGTGATAGCAGCAGGAAATGCGGGACCTTATCCAGGCAGCATAGCAACTCCAGGAACAGCCAGAAAAGCAATAACTGTTGGCGCAACTGATAAGAATAAGGTGCTGGCTTATTTCAGCAGCAGAGGGCCTGTCAATACCAAAAACGATTCAATAATAAAACCCGATATTCTTGCCCCAGGGGTAGCTATTTGCGCAGCTGAGTGGGACTCATGGCTTAATGATAGGCAATGTCTTGACGATAAACATATCAGCATATCAGGCACTTCAATGGCAACTCCACATGTTGCAGGAGCTGCTGCATTATTGTTGCAGTCTCATCCGTTATGGAAGCCAGAAGATGTGAAAGCGGCATTAATGGGAACTGCGGAGGATCTTGGATTAGACGCTAACGATCAAGGCGCTGGATTTGTGGATGTTTATAAAGCCAATAAGCCAGATATTTTGATAATTCCCGCAAGCATTAGTTTTGGCAATGTAATAGATAAAATACCTAGCCCAAAAGTTATAAAAATTAAGAATTTTAAGAATCAGCCCTTGAATTTATCCCTATCAACTGATTGCAGCATTGCAGTGCTGAATGCAACAAGCATTTACATTGCTCCAAATGAGTTTGAAGACATTCAGTTATCACTTTCAGCTTTACCAGAAGCAGAAGGTCTCATAAGAGCACTAGTTTTGATTTCTAACGGAACTAACAATTACAAAGTGCCATTTTCATTGAATTCTGTTTCGGAAATCATTTTGTTTGTAACTAATGGTGCAGCAGTTCCTTATTCGGACATTGCCCTTACAAATGAAGGGCTAGGCAAGATAGAATTCAAATTTGAAGTTCAAGGTCCTTATTCATTTTTCGTGCCGAGCGGAAAGTACATTGCATATGCGGCTGGCAATGCGGATCCCTTAAATCTCAATAGTATCGAATATCTTTTGGCAAGCGACGTGTCTGTTCCTGTGCATAGGAGAATTAAAGTAAATCTCGATATTAAAAATACGAAGCCATTTACAATAAAAGCAAAATCGATCTCAGGGACCGATTTAGTTCTTTACGAATGGACTAAGGCATACAGGGTTTACAATGACCAAGGGTGTTATTTGAATTATGACTTTGCAGATCCTGCATATGGTGACAGGACTGTTTTTGTTTCTAATAAGCCAAATGCAAATTTTGACATGGATGTATTTTTCAAATATGATGGAGTGCCTTCAAAATCAAAACCAATGGATGTCGGGAGAAGTTGGAGCAGAGGATTCAGCTGGTTACCTTGTATAGAATGAGAATAAAAAATATAGCAAAAAAATGGAATATTATATTTTTAATAGCTGCGCTTCTGTTACTTGCTGGCTGCCCTGGTAAAAATGATGCAATTTATCCTGTAACACAAGAAGAATACTTAATTGGATTTGTGCTTCACAATATAAATGATTCAACTCCAACTACAGTAAGCTATTCCAAAAATGAATTAGCGCTTTACAACTACTCCTATAACTATCCTGCCAACATGCCAAGAACTTATGATAATATTATGTTCTGGATTGCTCCTTTCCAATGGATAGCAGGATCAGAATGGGTAAGACTGGCTGTACCGCAAGACAGAATTTATTATCTAAAAGGTGATAATGTTTCTGAAAAAGCTTACTGGAACCGAAAATGGGATTTCATGAATTATATGGGAATAAATTATATGATTTCAAATGATAGCGCTATTCAGTTTGGATTGGATGTTAGCAGTGAAGAGCATTATAAGTCAGAGAGTTCTTTAGATGTTATAAATCCAATGCCTGGACAGAAAGAGCATATTTATTTCGGCACATCGCCATATATTCCTGCAAGTATAATTGTCAGGGATATAGGAAATAATAATTTTATTTCATTAAACAGTCATCTCTTAAGTGGCTACGGTGGAAAATCGTATGTTACTAGGAACACCAAGATTGTCATATGGATATACTATTTTGAGAATAATACTTTTGAGGAAAAAATAATTGAATTGCCTGCTCCAACTTATAAGATATATTATAACAAAATCCTTGCAGCTAGCGGAAACTTAACTACTTACAACCAATGGGACCATGGAGCTTTGCTTTACTATCTTAGGTATCCTGGATTTTATGAAATTGAGATAAATATTCCTTCATTTTATCCAGTCTTTAACACTACAATTATAAAGGCAAATGTCACAAAGACGGCTAATAAAACTAATTATACGTTGCCTGTGTTAAAACACATTGAGTTCCCTCCAAGATTTGAGCTTAACAAGCCTATACCAATATACCTTCAATTTGAAAATAAGAATGATATTACCAAAGTGATGATGTACTACAAAACAAATGCTATGAAGCAATGGAATAAATTTGGAAATTACAAAGGCACTAACCTGATTATCAGAAATCCAAAGGCAACTGAAATTAACTTTAAATTCGAGGCATTCACAAAAGATGGCGCATCTTCATATGAAATTTATCCAATTTCGTTGAGAGGCGTTGGCGTGTTTTGCAATAATACTTTATCTCTTTCAAAGGATAAGAATACAATGGTAAGCGGAAAATGCACAGATAACTTAAATAAGCCAGTTGGCGGGCTTAGAGTGGAGCTTTACTCAGGCGCAGGAGAATTTTTAGGCGCAGTTATGACTAGTATTACAGGGATGTATGGACTTGAGGTAAATAAGTCTATCAAAGCAGTAAAAGCAATATTTAACGAAACTGGAGTTTATAAGGGTGTAGGCTCTAAATCAACTTTCCAGATAACCTGCGGAAATGGGGTTATAGAGCAAGGCGAGCAATGCGATGATGGTGTTAATAATGGATTTTGCCCAAGCAAATGCAGTATGTCATGCGACCTAAACGATTGTGCAGACTGCCCTTCTTCATCAAGCGGAGGGGGCGGTGGCGGAGGAGGGGGAAATAGCGGAGAACCAATTCTTAATTCTGACATTAATTTTGAAGATGAATATGAATCTGTTGTTGATTAACCAGCAGAATGCCCGCAAACAAAAACGAAAGATTTAAATATGTATACATTATATTATTTTGTGTACAAAAATGGCAACAACTATATCAGTACGGCTTGACAAGTCGCTTATTAAGGATTTATCTTTAATAGAAAAGAATTGGCAGGCCGACCGCTCTGAAGCGATAAGAAGATTATTAGCTAAAGCTGTAAGTTCTTGGAAAATACAAAATGCATTGCAGCAGCTCAGAGAGCATAAAGTTTCAATAGGAAAAGCTGCTGAGCAATGCGAGCTTTCTGCATGGGAAATGCTTGATCTTGTAAAAGAAAATAACATTGACTGGACTGCATATTCTAAAGAAGATCTTGAAAGAGATATTAAGATTTTAGAGGGAAAATATTGATATCAAATGCGACAGCGCTTATTTGCTTGAGTAAAATAAATATGCTGCATCTGCTTAAAAAAATTTATTCTGCTGTAATGATCCCTTCTGCTGTCAAAAAAGAGGTTCTTCTCGAAGGAAAAGAAGGCTATTCGAGCATCACGAATGCCATTGAAAGCGGATGGATTAAAGTTGCTGATCCCAAGAAAAGCTTTGACCTTGGCCTCGGCGCTGGGGAAAACCAGGCAATTAATCTCGCAAAGGAGAGAAAAGACAGTATTATACTTGATGATGCTTTGGCTGTAAAAGCTGCTAAAGCATTTGATATCCCTATTGTAAGGACTACTACAGTTATTTTTATAGCGCTTCAAAAAAGAGTTATAAACAAAAGTCAGGCTCTTAATGCCTTAAATCAGCTGATTGAAAATGGCTATTATATTTCCACAAAAGATTATGCTATCTTAATGTCTAAAATTAAATAATCCATAAAATCTCATCCAACAGAATGACCGCATCCGCAGGTTCTCTGCACATTCGGATTGTTAACTTTAAATCCAGAATTCTGCAGTGATTCAACATAATCGACTGTTGAGCCTTTCAGGAAAGCAATGCTTTCAGGGTTCATGAAAATCTTTATTCCTTTATCCTCTATTACAGTATCATTTTCCTTCGGGCTTTTTTCAAACCCGATGTCATACATGTAGCCTGAACAGCCTCCCATTAAAATGCCAACTCTTAAGCCGTAATCCTTTTTGTTTTCTTTTTCCAGGAATTGCTTTACTTTCTTTGCTGCTTTTTCTGTCAGTGCTATGATTTGTTCTGTTGTTTTTGTTTGCTGCATTTTAAGCCTCTATCACAATTTTATTCTTTTCAGGATGTATATATGCCTCTTTACCAACCTTTAAATTCAAAAATTTTACAATTTCTTTTGGTATTCTAACTGCCAATGAATTTCCGGTTTTTGTTATCTTGGTTTTTTTGCCTAATCCCCAAATCCCTTTTTCTTTAGCTGAGTCTTCAATTGCCTGAGTAGTCTTTTCATTTGTAAAAGATTCATGGCATTTGCTGCATATTTCAGCCGGAAACTCGCCCAAATAAACACCAAACATAGTTTCGCTGATTTTTCCTTTAAGCAGATTTCCTTTTCCACACATTGGGCACTTCATGATTAATCACCTTGGCTTCACTGTTATTACAAAAATATCATTTCTAATTTTTTTATATACAACGCAAAAATACTTGTAGCGAGATAATATTTTATTGGGATTTTGGAGAGATTTAGATCCCCTATTTATTGCTTCTTGAACATCTTTTTCTGATATCCCTCTGGCAACCATTTGCTCTCTTGCATGTTTGCTATATCTGACAGACATGTAACACCTGTGATACCTGTAAGTACAATAAGTACAATCCTATTTAAATGTTTCCATTTCAGGATTGATTATTAATATTATCCTCAAACTCCTTGTACTCATCATATCCTCTTGCCTCTAATTCCTCGGCCAGCTCTTTTCCGCCGCTTTTTACAATTCTGCCTTTTATCATGACATGAACTTTGTCCGGCTTTATGTAATTCAGCAGTCTTTGGTAATGCGTAATGACCAAAATACCCATATTTGGGCCTGTCAAGCTGTTCACTCCTTCCGCAACAACTTTCAATGAATCAATGTCAAGGCCGGAATCTGTCTCGTCCAGTATAGCCATTTCAGGCTGCAGAACAGCAAGTTGTAATATTTCTGCCCTTTTCTTTTCCCCTCCGG
>CAYOWR010000021.1:1002-9177 GCA_964407725.1 uncultured Methanosarcinales archaeon | reverse complement strand
TAAAGCTGTCTTCTGTTTCGCCGCTTCTGTGGCTTACTACAACATTCCATTTGTTCTTAAATGCTAAATTTGCAGCGTCCAAAGATTCTGTTATTGTCCCAATCTGGTTTATTTTTAGAAGCAAGGCATTGCAGGCATCATCATCTATAGCTTTTTTTATTCTTCTGATGTTTGTTACAAGCAGGTCATCGCCAACAATCTGGATTTTATTTCCTAACTCTTTATTGAACTGCTGCCATCCATGCCAGTCATCTTGGGCAAAACCGTCTTCAATAGAAATTATTGGGAATTTTCTTACAAGATTTTTGTAAAAATCTATTAATTCGTTACTATTGAATTTTTTGCTATTGATTACATATTTTCCGCTTTTGTCGTTGAAGAATTCTGATGCTGCGCAGTCCAAAGCCAGTTTTATTTTTCCGTTGTAACCTGCTTCCTTAATTGCTTCAAGCATTAACTCAAGCCTTTTTTCTATATGCAAAACATGAGGCGAGAAACCACCTTCATCACCTAAAAGCGTTTCTTTTGAACCGTACCTTTTTCTAAGAATCTTTTTTAAAGAGTGGTATGCTTCAACTCCTGCTCTTAAAGCATCACTAAAAAATCTGAAGCCATTCGGCATTATCAAGTGCTCTTGAATATCATTTTTTGTACCGACATGAGCTCCACTATTAATAACATTCATTTGCGGAACAGGCAATAACAATTTTTTTGAATTAGATAATTTTTGGATATATTGAAATAAGGATACATCAGAACACATAGCACCTGCTCTGCAAACAGACATAGAAACTCCTAAGATTGCATTTGCGCCCAGCTTTGACTTATTCTCAGTTCCATCAAGCTCAATTAAAATATTGTCAATTTCCCTTTGATTTCTGCAATTCTTTCCAATCAATTTTCTTGATATTATTCTATTAACATTATCAACTGATTTTAGAACTCCTTTTCCGTTATATCTTTTCTCATCATTATCCCTCAATTCTAATGCCTCATGAATTCCAGTAGAAGCGCCGCTGGGCACAATGGAAGTAACGCAGCAGTCTTTTGTCTGCAGATTTACAGCAATAGTTGGATTGCCTCTTGAATCAATGACTTCTCTTGCTTTTACACTTCTTATTTTAAAATCCAAAATCATACCCCTTATTATGATCAAAGTAAAATGTCTTTATTTAAATATTTCGGATTAAATTATTATAAATATTAAGCATAAGCTTTATATAAGCCGGATTTTCCAGTTGTTGTTGGGCTTATGCAAAAAGACATAAACAGAAGGCTTTTGATTCTGATAATAGCGCTTTTAGTGCTGTATAGTGCCACCACTATTTATTATGAAACCAGGCTGTCTAAACTTAAGCTTGGCTATGAAATCGAGCAGGAAATATTTGGCGGGCTTTCTCCTAATGCTGTTCTGCAGGAATTAAACAGCACTTCAGACTTGAGGGAAAATGTCCAAAAATACAAGGAGTACTTGGAAAAGAAATATAATGATTTAGACACTTTAAATGACAATCTTAAAAAGGAAGTAGAAAGCCTGCAGGCTGAATTAAGGCTTATAAAATCACAGATTGACTACCAAAAAGCAAAGGAAATTGGCCCTACTGAGCAATTCAGGCTGTTCCAGAGCAGAACTGAAGAGATAGTAAAGCTAAAAGAAAAGATAAAAGAATTATGCAAGGATTTCAAGGCCTATAATATAACAAATATTTATTGCACCCAAATAGATTAAGCCAGTCATCCAATATAATCTACGTCCTTTCCAAATTTCTTCTGCAGTCTTTTCAAAGCAATCTGCTTTGTGACTTCCGAAAGCTGCTCCGTTTTCTTTATTATTTCACTTTCTATATCTTTTATCTCTCTGTCAAGCTTATTGACGTCTATATCCAACTCTAATTTCTTGCTTAACACTTTTAATACCTCTTTGGCGCCTTTTATTCCCAAGTACATAGGATGGCCGTAAGTCTCCGCAAGAAAAGAAATAGCTTCTATGTTTCTTCTGGAAGCAAGCCCAAGCAGCAACCCTGACACACCAACTATAGGGCCGACAACACCATAAAGCTTGTTGCTGACGAGTTCGCTTTTATACAAGTCAATAATTTTTTTTGAGTTTCCAGTGCAATAAACCTTTGGCTTTTTTGGAATGTCTGCCAAGCCTATGCCGCCTAGAGTTATAACCTGCTTGGCATTGAACTTTTGAGCCAAATCCAGTATTTTTTCTGAGAACTCGTAAGAGCTTATTTCATCAATAGGCTGCACATCGCCTCCAAGCAATAGAAGGTCATTTTTCTTGCCAAACTGCTTGTAAAAAACCTCTACTATAGGCAGCTCCACAAGATTGTCTTCATTCACAAAAACAGAATGCGGAAATGTATACGATGTTATCTCATATAATTTTTTTGCCTTGAGCTCGTCTATAAGAAAATCAACAGCTACTTTTCCCACATTTCCTATTCCTGGCAGGCCTTCTATGAAAACAGGCTTGTTAAGCTTTGGAGTTTTTCCGAACTGAGTTATTTTCCAGTAATCGTTTCTCATACTAATCCTCTAAGTTCATAATTTTCAAGTTTTGCCTTTCTCCTGTAAAATCCCAATCTGTCATCAGGGCTATACTTTAGCGGCTTTGGAACTAATGTTTTATTGCCACAGCTACACACATCTTTCATAGTATATTTATTGCAGTCTTTGCACTTGTGTATATGCTTCATGCAGACTCCCTGCTGAATTCGGCTGTGCCGTCGTGCTTTGTTACGAAGTTCATTGCGCTTTCAGATGCATTTTTCATTAGTTTTTCAGCCTCTTTGTAATCAGGAGCTTTTATTGCAAACCTGTACAAGCCTGAACCAAGGTAGCTTATGACAACTTTGCCTTTTACCGAATCTTCGGCTTTTTTCAAGGAGTCTTTAATGACCTCAACGCCATTTGGCGCAAATGTTGTTATTTTGAGCCTGCCCTTAATCTCTACCTCGCTTGGCTTTATCCTTTGCTTAATTGTCTCGTCGATAATTTTCAGATGCTTTTTGTCCAATCCAAGATCTTCCAACACTTTCTCGTTGCTCGAAGCTTCTTCAAAAAATGAATAAAGGGATGTGAAATTTTTTGAAATCTTTTCTGATATCTCTTGGTAAAGCTGCTCAGTTTTAAGCCCTATTTTTCCAGCGGCTATTTCAACTATCTTTTCTGCGTTCTGCTCGCGCTTGATCTCGTCAATTTTTCTCCTCTTTTCAGACTCGTTAACCCGTCTTAGGGATAAGTCTATGTAGCCTTTTTCCTTGTTTATCCTCAAAACCTTGCATACAACCTTTTTGCCCTCTTTTACAAAATCCCTTATGTTTCTTATTCTGCCCGGAGCCACCTCAGAAATGTGTATCATGCCCCCTTTTCCATATTCGTCTAAGTCAACAAATACAGAATGGAATTGCACACTAGTCACAGTACAAAGAACTAAGTCACTTTCCTCGGGAAAATCCTGTTTTTTAAATAGCATTTTTAGGGTTTATTATTCAAGAACTTCTAAAACCCTGGCCTTCACCCTGCTTTTCCCGCCAGTCGGTTCAGCAAGTATCTTTCCGCATACCAAGCAATCAACTCTAGTTGCAGTCTTGCCAAAAGTTATCTGCTCATTCTTGCATTTTGGACATCTGATTTTAATAAATTTGCTTGAAGATTCCCTGATCTTTGCCATTTTTAGCCCCCTTAACCGATTTATATGTAATCATTCTGCATTTATATACCTTTCCCTTGCCAAAACATAAAGATTATAAATAAAAATTTAAAAATAACAGCTTATGCTTAATAATGGCAATAAATTTACATACTCTCTATTTTTTATATTTTTAATTCTATTTGTTATTATAATTAGTAAGGGATTAGCGAAAGCAGTCCCAGGAGATGAAAATGTTTATTTCTATATGGGTAAATTAATTACTGAAGAAAAAGCACCTTACAAAGACTTTTTTTACGCCCATCCTCCTTTGCATATCTATTTAATTTCTTTAATTTATGGCGTTTTTGGATTTAACATTATAGCTTTAAAATTGGTGCCATTGCTCTCAATTTTAGCCACATCATTCTTTGTTTTCAAAATTTCAAAGGAAAAATTTGGAAATGTTGAAGCTATAATTTCTTCTTTACTATTTCTATTTAGTTATGGTATTATGTTCAATTCAGTATTTGATTTTGGCATTAATTTGGCAGTTATGTTTTTAATGATTGGGGTTTATTTATTATTTAACAAAGACAGCAGCTATGCTGCTGGCATATTTTTTGCATTTGCAGGGCTAACAAGACTGCTTGCATTGATACCTATTTTTTTAATATTATTATTTGTGTTTCTTTCAAAAAAAGAAAGATTTTTTAAATTATCGACGACATTTTTAGCTATTTTTTTAATGATTAATGTTGTTCTTATACTGATTGCAGGAAGCAATTATGTTGAGTTTGTTTACAAATACCATTTACAAAAAAGCCTTGGGCTCGAGCAAAATTTCAAAGAATATTCAGACATTGTCAAATTAAACTGGATCCTGTTTGCAGCGGCTTTCTCATTCATTTTTGTAAAAAATAAAAAACCAATCAATATTTTTATAATTATTTCTGCTGTTTATTTGCTATTTTTGCTTATTTTGAAGAAACTATTTGGTTTCTATTTTATTATTGCCTTTCCTTTTCTTGCAATTATTGGCAGTTATAGTTTAGTTGAAATTTACAAAAAATTTAATTTCAGTAAAAAGATAAGGTATGCTATTGTATTCCTGGCAGCTATAATATTTCTTTGGAATTTGACATCAGACATATTATTTTTAGAAAAAATTGGGTTTGCAGGTTTTGAGAGAGGGAAAGATTTGACAGACTACATAAATTTGCATTCGGATCAAAATACCTTGCTTTTTGGCGACGAAAGCATTGTCCCGTTATTAGCTCTGTCTTCTGGCAGGAATATTGCGCTTGATTTCGTAGACACCAACAATGAGATTTTTATATCTGGCATTAAGAATATTAATGAAATTTTGAATAATTTAAAAGGTAAGGCTACTCTTTTTGTTATAAGGGGCAGTCAAGGTCTTTCTTATTTTGCAGAGGTTAGAGATTTCTTAAACAGCAATTGCGAGCTTTTAAGCACTTTCCATGACAAAATGGAAGGAGACTATTTAATTTATAGGTCCACGTGAATTCTATTTATTTGATGATACAATAGATTTAATTCAATAATATGGGACTCAATAATAATTAAAAAGTATGATACATGTCGAAAATCTTGGGATTTTCGAGCACACGCAAACCTTTGGTTTGCTTTGTATGCGCTATCTCATCTATATGGGTGCCACTCACACATCTGACATTCGCTAAAAGTAAGCAATAACGGGTCACCTTTTATTCTTTTACAGCGCAAGGTCGTTCTAGGAATTTAAATTTTTAAATTCGTTTAATGAATATTTTTTAATGATATTTTAATTTTTTTATTGCGTTGAATTTTGTCAATTATATAATCTTTTAATTCATTAATGGTATTTTTCGTTAATGGATATTACAATTGAATTGACATAAATCTAATTTAGAAATACAAAATTTTACTTAAACTCTATTTTTTTTGCCCTGAAGCCCTGCCTTTGGACATGCATCTTCTTGCAGACCTTGCATTCAAACCTTAAATCAGTCTTTTTTGTTGCTTTCTTGCCAGTCATCTTGAATTTGCTTATTGCTGGCTTTGAGTATCTGCCAAGATTGCCTTTTCCTCTGGCCTGGCCTCTTTTCCTTGCCCTTATTTTTGAGCCGTAAGTCAGGCTGCTTGGATTCTTTTTCTTAGTGATTGTTACAGTATGCTCAGTGTGCTTCCTGCAGTAAGGGCAGTATCTATTCAACGTTTTTGGGAATTTCACGATAAAAAGGATTTTTATGGTGTTTAAAAAGGTTTTTAATTTTAATTAATGGTATTTTCTCGTCGACAGTTTATTCTTCCTTGATCTCTTCAGCTTTGCCTTTGTTTATAAGAACCTCAGCAATTTCAACAGGCAGATTTGCAATGTCCTCTTCTTCAAAAGGGCCGTACTCCTCAAGCTCAGGCCCGACAAATTTAGGAACATGGTGCATAAACCTGACAAGCTTTGTGGACTTTTTCAGGTCAAGGGCAGACTTAAATGCTTCTGAAGGCTTTTTATCTTCCAATGACTTAGCTATTTCACCCGCATGCATAAATGGCAATTTCTCATTAAGTACGGCATAAAGTATCGCCTCTCGGTAATTATCAAGAAGCCCGGTTAGCGCCTCAAAAAAGACCCTTTCCTCTTTAAGAAGAGAAGTAGTATCTATTAAGTTGGAATTTGTCCTGCTCTTATCAAGAGCCAGGCTTATTATCTTTTTTTCCCTTCTTTCATAAGTCTCTTTTAATATCTTGTATATATTCTCAAGCTGCCTTTCTGTCTTTTTCTTTTCTTCAGGCGCAAAAATGGATTCTTCCTTTGCCTCGAGAATTTTTTTCTTGTCCTTGATGTAGTTGATTGTATCGCTGAAAAAAGTAGGCTCCAGCTTCTGCAAATCAGTCCTTTCCCTTTCCCTTTTCAAGAGCTCAAATAGAGTTTCATAAGTGATAACTACTTCCTGCGGCATTTTACCCCCAATTTCAGAAATATGGTTGGGTATTTAAATAATTTGCCATAAAACTAACGATACATTTTTAAAAATATATTATATACAATATAGTATGGCGGAGCTTGTTTTCAAAGACTTGACTTTTGAGAAAGAAAAAGACAAAATTAAAGTCAATTTTCTCAGATTATTCTATTGTTATCTGGAAGAACAAAGCATAAAAAAGATTGCACCATACGAAATAAACAGGAACTCAATTAAATTCAATGAAATTTCTGAAAATGTTGCCAGAAGAAAACTTGATTTTCTATTGTCCAACGCATTCAAAAACCTAAAGAACAGGCTAAACCATAAGAGAACTATCTATATCCATAAATCGTCAGGCATGCCATTAATAGGCACAAATTATTTTGGGCTGATTGACAGGGGCACAAATATAATAGAGATAAAACCGATAACAAGCTGCAACATCAGCTGCATTTTCTGCTCTGTTGATGAAGGACCTTATTCAAGAAGAAAAGCCGATTTTGTCGTCGAGAAAGACTATTTGGTTGAAGAATTAAAGAAAATTGTTGAGTTCAAGCAAAGCAATAAAATTGATGCTCACATTAATGCCCAAGGCGAGCCAATGCTCTATTCAGACATGGTTGAACTGGTTAAGGATATAATGTCAGTTAAGGGTGTTAAAACAAGCTCTATAGACACAAACGGGCTTTTGTTGAATAAGCAGTTAGTAGATGAGTTGGCAGAAGCAGGCTTGACTAGGATTAATCTTTCTTTGCATGCTTTAGATCCTGAAAAAGCTGCAAAGCTGGCAGGCTATCCCTACAATTTGAATAAAGTTCTGGAAATAGCGAGATATATTCCAAAAACCAAGCTGGACTTAATTATAGTGCCTGTGTGGATGCCTGGCTATAATGATGAAGAGATGCCTAAACTTGCTAAATTTGCTGAAGAGATAGGTGCGGGGAAAAACTGCCCTCCAATAGGTATACAAAATATGCTAAATTATAAATTTGGCAGAAATCCGATTGAAAGCGCGCCAATGGAAGAATTCTATAAGAAAATGAGGGAGCTTGAGCAAAAGCATGATGTTAAGCTGATTTTTGATAAAAGCGCTTTTGACGTTATAGATCTGCCGGAGCTGCCAAAGCCATTTAAAAAAGGGCAGGTTATAGAAGCTGAAATTGTGCTGCCTGGAAGGATAGGCAATGAAATGCTGGCTGTAGCTAAAGACAGGCTGATTTCTGTGCCTAATTGTGACTATGAAGAAGGCAAGAAGGTAAAGCTAAGGATAAAAAGAACAAAACACAATATATTTTTAGGAGAGTTATTGAATTAAAGGTTTTTATTGGGGTATAAACACTTAACTTCTTTAACAACTCGATAGACACAATAAAATATTTTTTTCAAAAACATGAGACCCATGCGCTTCCATGAACTAGAATGGGTGAATTGAATGCGAGCGTTCTCGCATGCATTTACCCTCATAGATCTGACATTCGCTAAAAGTAAGCAATAACGGGTCACCTTTTAGCCTTTGCAGCACGAGGTCGTTCAAGGATTTTTTATATTTTAATTTTTTTATTGAAT
>CAYOWR010000021.1:0-992 GCA_964407725.1 uncultured Methanosarcinales archaeon | reverse complement strand
CAATAAACACATAGAACTCTATCTAATACAATTTAAACAAAAAAGAAAGAAAAATTAAGGGTTAAACCCTTAAGCTGTTGCTGGTGCAGCTACTGTCAACTGGTTGTTGACCTTCTTGACAACTACCTTCATGCCTTTTAATTGGCCCTTGTAGCTGCCGTAGTTAGATACAACCTGTGCAGCGTTTCTTGTGTCAACGCCAGCATAACCTGCTACTAGCATTGCAACGTTTCCATTTGAATGCTCGAATAGCTGTACTAAACCCTCACCTGGTGTGAATCCTTCAGTACAGTCAGCTGGATTGCCCATAACTGTTGCTGCTGCTGCGTTTGCACATGGCCCGCCTACAAGGATTGTGTTCTGAGCCTTGACATCCTTAACTTCTGATGCCAACTTTGTGGCTCCAACTTCAATTCTTTGAAGTGTTACAGCGTCTGTTGAAGACACTCCTGTTTCACTGAATGCAGCTCCTTGTGCAGTTACGTACACTAATGGCGCACTCTGCTTTGCTGGAACCTCAAGCTTAAGTGTTTGCGGGTCATTTGTTGGTGTTTCAAATGTGTACTTACTGCCATATGAGTCATAACCATATGCAATGTTTGTTTCTCCGCTTGGTGTTCTCAAGTTGACTCTAAGAGATTCTGTTGTGGTGTCTTGAACCATTTGCACCTTTGCAGATGCAGCTGTTATGTTCCATCTCATTAGTGTTGGTTGCAGTGTCTCTACACTATCCCTTGCTGAACCATCTCTTGATTCATCAGGTATCCTAAAGGTAACAAACACTATATCAGACTGGTCGTCATTGCCTGTTGAGGCTGATACGTTAGTTACATTTATCTCGAACCCGTTTTTTGTTGTAATTGCAATAGGTGTAGCGTTTGTTGCGTTATCCAGTTGTACGTTTATTCCGCTACTGGCGTCTAAGTCTATTAGAAGACTAAAATCGTTTGACTTTATTGATGATGCATTAAACACCTTAAAGTCAGAACCAC
>CAYOWR010000020.1:0-9318 GCA_964407725.1 uncultured Methanosarcinales archaeon | reverse complement strand
TACGGCAGTTATAGACATGCGAAAGATATACTGGACAAAACGCCAGAGCCAGGAAGCTTAGAAGCAATTGAAGCTATAAGCCCACTAGAAAGAGTAATGCTGATAGGCTCTGGAAAATTCCCTCCAGATTCTATCTTAATGACTATGCTGATTAGGAATGAGTTAGTCAGTCATCATCGTGAATGGGCAAAGCAACACACTATGACGGATTCGCTCCTATTTCTTCTGGGTCGCGATTCTGATGTATGGATTAGAAGACTTTTGTCTGATCAAAAAATGGTTCATTTAATGCGTACTCCTGCACCTTACAGCCCCTATTCGCTTTTTGCAGAGCACACATCCTATGATGAAGCAACTCAGACTGTTGTCCAAAGACCGCTTGTTATAATACCGGGGGTAGTAGATGAGGATAATTATATTCAGAAATGGGAAAATAGAAATACATTCTACAGAAGAAGATGTGGAAATTTAGGGATAATGGCCAGTTATTACAGGCAAATGCAAGCGCAAAATTCTAGTACTCCTTCAGGAACTTCACCAGCTCATTCGCTTCCTCAAAATCCATAAACTCTTTTTTAGTCATTGATGGAATATTCTTCGGCTTTTTCTTGCGGAATATAACTAAGTTGTCTGCGTCTAACAGTTTTGATAATGATTGCATTTGTGGGTTTACCTTGTCGCTGACTTCTGTTAAAATTATTTCTTTGTCCTTTTTAGCTATAATATCAAAAGGCGTTTTCTTTGTTTCAGTAGCATCAAATCCAAGCTTAATATATTTTTTTGACACAGAAGATTCAAATTTGCTTTGCGGATTCTGCTCCTGGCCGAAAACATCAACCTGGTTGAAAACCTGATGGCCGAAAATGTCATAAAGCTTCATTGCCCTGTTTATTGTTACTTCAGAATTTTCATTTTCATATTTAATTATCATTCTGCTTGTTACTCCCAATTTTTTTGAGAGAGCATTCAGTGAATAGCCTAGCTCTTCCCTTTTTTCCCTGAGCCTTTTGCCGACGACAGATGCCGTCAAACCGGCCTGGCTCCTCTTGATGAATGGAAATTTATTGTTCAGGCAATTGATTAGAGTGCTGAAATTCAACGTATAAATATCAAATCTTGAATAAACGACATTGTCTTCAAGCCTGTCGCCTGCCTTTTCCGCAACTATCAACGGCGACGCATTGATGTAAGAAGCAACAGAAAGCATTTCTTGCGTGAACTCCCTGCTTATTGAGTTGGCATCTTCCAGAACTTTTATCAGCAGGATCTGTTCATTTCTTCTTGCCAGGATGTCAAAGCAGGTCCTTGTCAGGTTTTTTATTACGAATCCCTTCTTAAGCAGGAAAATATTGACTTTGTCTAAAACTGTTTGTTTCATGCTATTACAGATAGATTGATGGTTTAAAAATGTTGTTGTTCTTCAATTGTTCTTCAATAAGTTTAAAAATAAATATAGATTTCATAACCAATATGAAAATATCTACTCTTGGTAGAATCATTCTGGCTGCTGCTCATGTCGGAATTATTGGCCAACAAAGCGCTATCGCTTTAAATAGTTTAGAGGACAGAATAAATGCCCGAAAAAGACAATCTGCAAATGCAGGTTTTAATTTTTCCGGGCTTGTAGAAAAAATAAAATCGCATGAATTTCAGTTGAAACATCAAGACCAGCCGGTGCATGATATTTATGGGCAAATTGGTGCAATAATGTTTGAAGATATTCAAAGATTGGCATCTAGGTATGGCTTAGGAGTTGGAGCAGATTACTTGAAGGTTTACACAATTGGTGACGAGATTGAAAGTGAGATTGTTGTTGAGTATGGTGGAGAGTTTATGTACGATGCTAGGTTAGTTTTTTTAAAAGAAGATTCTGTAGTTTTGAGTAGATGGGGCGATGACGATTTTGAGTTCACAAAAATTTATCCTGCAGGCAGTGGCAAGAATTCGGTAACAGTAATGCCGAAGCATGGCAACATCAAGTCAGATTTAATAGTGCCATATATGGATGAATATGATTTTGACAAGTATTATGAAAGAATCCTAAGATTGAGGAGACATTATAGAAGTTTAAGTGACTTTGGCAGTTTTAGCAGTAGGGAGAGGGGTGATGTTCTAAAAGCTTTATACATTCAAAGTCAATTAGGTTGGATTGGAAGATCAATAGTAGAGTTTCTTGGATTAGGGAACTGGCTTGAGCATTTTGTAACAGCAACAAGCGGCCATATATTAATTGAATGGCGTGGTCATGGAGAAGATAGAAGAAGCAAGATAAGATATTTAGTTATTAGACGAGATTCAATAACTTTGACCTCTGAAGATAAGGAGACTGGAGGACGAGATATAATTCCATTGAAACCCATAAAATTACACCAGTATTAATTTTGATATTACTATAATCACAAAAAAACAAAATATATATACCAATTCCAAAATCAGTCTATTATGCGTATAACAATTTCTGGAAAGGCAGGAGCTGGCAAAAGCACTGTAGCCAGATTGCTCTCTGAAAAGCTTAATTTAAGGCATTATTCTATAGGCGATTTAATGAGGGCAATGGCAAGGGAAAAGGGAATAAGCCTTTTGGAATTGAACAAACAGGCTGAAAAGGACAAGTCAATAGACTTTGAGCTTGATGAAAAATTGAGAGAATTAGGCAAAGAAAAAGATGATTTTGTTGTTGATGGCAGATTAACTGCTTTTTTCATACCTCATGCTGATGTAAGGGTTTTTCTTGAGACAGACGACAAAGTAAGGGCAGGAAGAATAATGAAAGACAAAAGGGAGCATGAGAATAGCAAAGACATAAATGAAATGATAGAAACAATTAGAAAAAGGGAAGAAAGCGAGAAGAAAAGATATAAAAAATATTATGATGTTGATTACACAGACAAGAAATTGTATAATTTTGTTATTGACACTACTAATTTGATGCCAAATGAAGTTGTTGACAAGATTATTGAGTTTGTGAAAAAAGAGAAGTAGATTAAAATAATTTAAAGATACCTTGAAAATTCTTCTTCATCAACTTTTGCAAGTTTTAGAACATTTTTCAATGTGCCTATTTTTATCTCGTCATGCAACGGCACAACTGTTCCAACTTTACCTTCTGGACTTTGTTTTGATAGCCTTACATGAGAGCCTGACCTTCCGCTAATAGAAAAACCAAGCTTATTGCATAAAATTTTGACACATTTTTCCCCAGATACTTTTCTAAGACCTGGCATTAACAGCAACCTCAAATGTAGTTAGCCATGTTTTACGTTTCTCTTTGACAGGAAACTCTTCGAGGTACAATTCAGTAGCTTCTTTTAGATTAGATACAGCCTCATCAATAGTTTTGCCCTGGCTTGCAGTTCCAACCTCTGGGCATTCTGCTACATACATATCTTCTTCCTTATGTAAAACTGCTGTAAAAGTTTGCATTTTTTAATCAACTGAATATTATATTAAGACTATATAAATATTACGTTCCAATTGCTAGTCACAATCAGAAATCTTTATAAACAATTCACCTGTCCTAAAATTCTGATTTTATGGCAACAATTAAAGATCATGATTTTGTGGAAGTAGACTATACTGGCAGAATAGAAGAAGACAATTCCATATTCGATACTACTGAAGCGAATGTTGCAAAAGAAGCAGGAATTTACGATAAAGAGCACGAGCTTAAGCCAGCAGTCATTTGTATTGGAGAAAACAATTTGCTAAAATCACTGGAAGAGCAGCTTGTTGGAAAAGAGACTGGAAAAGAATACACTTTTGAAATAAATGCTGAAAATGCCTTTGGGAAAAAAGACGCAAAGCTTCTGCAGATGATACCATTGAATAAATTCAGGCAGCAGAACATACAGCCAGTTCCAGGATTGCAGCTCAACATTGACGGTGTTTTTGGCATTGTAAAAACAGTCAGCGGAGGCAGATGCTATGTTGACTTTAATCATCCTCTTGCGGGAAAAGATGTAGTTTATCATGTCAAAATAAAAAGAATAGTTGATGATGAAAAGGAAAAATTAAAAGCCTTGCTTGACAATATTCACTTGCATGATGCTGGAATAGAACTGAAAGAAGGCACTGCAGAGATAAGCTCAAAGCATGATGTTCCAAAAGAAGCGCAGGAAGAGTTAAAAAAGATTGTTGAAAGGACAATTCCATCTATTAAGGGCATAAGCTTTATTAAAAAACAATAATTGAATAAAAAATAAAAATACATTAAAAAATCGCAATTAAAAAATAAATAAATTTTAAAAAATACTTGAACGACCTCGCGCTGTTAAGCAACAAAAGGTGACCCGTTGCTGTTTACTTCCCCTAATATCGAATGTATGAGGGGCACCCATTGTTGCCAAGATAACGCATGGGTCTCCTATTGATTATTTTACAATAGAGTGAATACAAAATGCAAAATAAATAAGTTTAAATATTAGTTATAACCATTGCACAATAATAAAAAGGTGATTACGTGGAGAGTTTTATAAAGCATGCAACAGAGGCAGAAGCCCTTGAAAATGACAATCCAAAGCTACTTTCTCAAGAAAGAAAGGAATTCCATCCAGACAAGGCAGTGCAAGATGTTGATGCAGAGCTTGAGCAGCTTCTAGCTAGGCAAAGAGCCACTATAAAGGTAGTTGGCTGCGGCGGCGGAGGCAATAATACCATCAATAGGATGTCTGAGGTGGGCATTGTAGGCGCTGAGACAATTGCTGTAAATACAGATGCCCAGGATTTGTTATACACTACTGCTAATAAGAAGATTCTAATTGGAAGGGAGCTGACTAAAGGCTTGGGAGCGGGCTCGGAGCCAAGATTGGGAGAAGAGGCTGCTAGAGAAAATGAAGCAGACATAAAGAAATCACTTCAAAACTGCGATATGGTTTTTGTCACTTGCGGCTTGGGAGGAGGAACCGGAACTGGCTCTGCTCCGGTCGTAGCCGAAGTAGCCAAGAAGCTTGGCGCATTGACTGTTGGAGTTGTAACAATGCCGTTTGCCATGGAAGGCCACAGAAGATATGAAAATGCTGTTGTCGGCCTGGAGAAGATGGAGCAGATTGCAGATACTTTAATAGTAATACCAAATGATAAATTGCTTGAGTTGGCTCCAGACTTGCCTTTGCATACAGCTTTTAAAGTTGCTGATGAGATTTTGACAAATGCTGTGAAAGGAATTGCAGAGCTTGTCACAAAAGCAGGCTTGGTCAATCTTGATTTCGCTGACATAAGGGCAGTAATGAAAGGCGGCGGAGTTGCCTTGATTGGCGTAGGAGAATCAGATTCTGAGAACAGGGCTGTAGAAGCTGTTGAAAAAGCAATTAATAATCCTTTGCTCGATGTTGATATTTCAGGCGCAAATGGCGCCTTAATCAATGTCATTGGCGGAGAGGACATGACTTTGGATGAGGCAAGAAAAGTTGTTGAGACAATAACAGAAAAGCTTGATGAAGACGCAAGAGTAATCTGGGGCGCTCAAATCTACAAGGACATGGAAAAGACAATTAGAACTATGCTGATTGTAACTGGCGTCAAATCATCTCAAATCTTCGGCTCAACCAAGAAGCAGGCTGACAAGAAGAAGAAAGAAATAGAGCAGCATCTGGGAATTGAGTTCTTGGATTAAGTTACAAATTCGATTAAATCTGCATTATGGCAGAATGATTCAGCCCCTGGACCTTGTATTTCTTAGTTGTTGAATTGTAAGTGCACCTATAGCCATATTTCTTATTTAGTCGTCCATTGCATTTAAGCTTCACTTCATTCTTTGCCTTGCATTTCTTGCTTATGTCGCTTGCTGACGATATGAAATCATCCTTAATACAAACAGAGCTTAATTTCTTATTAAGCCTGTCCAGGTACATGGTTTTTTTATTATTATGGGGCAACTTTAAGCCGCTAATATATACTAAACCTTTAGAATTATTTGATTGCTTGTTCACTGTTACATTAGTCAGGTTCAATCTGTATCTTGAAAAATTAAAATTAAACTCGGTCACTGTCAAATTTTTGTCTAGAAATTTAACCAAAAGATTGCCGCTAAATATTTTTGTTAGATCCTTTGATCCATTTACAGCTACCAAAAGGCTTAATGTAGATGTTTTTATTGAATTATTGTTCAATATCAAGTTATCTACCATATCATCAATTCCATCCAAATCCAAATCATTTTGAACATCCAAAATTGTAATTCTAAATAATGCCGAGTCGTTAAGAAAACCATCAGAGACAGTCGCTTCATAAGCATGGCTTCCAGTATCATTTGAAGTAGTGCTCCACTCAAAAATATTATTATTATGCAGGAAATTTGAATTGTTTATAGAATAGAACAATTCGTCACTATCAAAATCAAAAGCGGATGCATTAATGATGATCTTGTTCGTTGCATTTACAGTTATATTATCAACTTGCTCAATAACTGGCTTATGATTTAATTCAACAGCGATTCTTTCCGCATTATTGCTTTCATTCAGCTCTTCGACAAAATCATTTAAATCAGCAATAGCCATAATCTCAAAATCTGAAAAATTTGTAAAGTTGAATTGGTATGTTTTAATGGAATTTGGGCCTATTATATTTGTAATATTGGAAATACTTAGGCTATTGTTGTCAAAAATTTCAACAAAAACATTGAATGCGTTTTTGCTGCCTATATTTTTTATTGTCACATTGACAGTTGCGTTGTTTATTCCATAATGGTATTCATCAGAAGTCTTGATATCCGCAAGCAAATCAGGCAGTTTTGAATTTGAGAAGTTATCAAAATTATAATAATTAGTTGTGAAAGCATCGTTCAAATGGTCTATAACCGCTCCATTCTCAAACAAAGTAGCATACCTTACTGTATAGGGTCCATTTAATTTTCTAGAATAAATTCTTGAGCCATTAATACTGAGAGATACTGCTTGATTCCCTTGGCTTAATAGACTTGACACATTTCTTATTTCAATCAAGTTGTCAAATAAGTCATATAGGCCTAAAACAAGCCAGTATTCATTAGTACTTTCTATGTTTAAAGTTGCGACTATTTCTAATGAATCATAAATTCCGTTGCTATCAGCATCAATAAGCTTATCGTCAAAACTATCAATGTATGAGCTTGATGCAAAATCCCTGAAATCATAAAAATCCGTCAAATAATTTAACTTTAGTATTTTCTTTCCGATTTTTAGAGAAGTAACATTAAAATTTCCTGCAAAATGAGTTCTTTTTATAGTCTCATTATCAATGTCAAAGAACAAGTCTTGTATTGAATTGATTATCGATTTATTGGATTTTATGGAAATTGCAGAGCCATTGTAATTCAAAAACAGCACTGTTTCAAATGTGCTATTGACTGAAGAATTGATTGTTATATTGATTTTTAATGTCTTATCGTTTTTTGTGTCACTTATGCCTAAAATCTCAAATCCATGCTCATAATTTTGATAAAATTGGGTTGGAATATCGTCTTTTCTGTATTTCAGGCCATAGCTTGAGTTGTAAACTTTTATTGAATAGTTAAATTGATTTTGGCTAAAGTAGATTGAAGCAAAAGAAATATTTAATTGGTTTATTCCTGCATTAAGGGCTTTTTGAGTTTCATTAATCAGCACATTATTATCATCATATAAGTTTAAAACAAAAACAAAGTTTCCATATGAATTGTTTATCGCTAATTCTATTATTAATGTGTCATTTATTCCGTTAATGTCTTTATCAATCATATAATCTGTATAATTCATAATATTTACTTGGCTTGACATAGTTGAAAAAGTATATCTTGAGACAAGTTCTTTAATTGATATAGAAAATGCTAATGGCAACGAAAATAAAAGTAATAAAAACAATACCACCCCTTTTTTCATTCCGCTGAAGAAAAATCTATTATATAAAAAGGTTTCTCATCCCATTATATCTATCGACAATTTTATAAAGATAGCATGCCTTCTCGACTTCAATGGCAGATAAAATGCAGTTCTACCCGTTGGATGCTACCTACAAGGTAGCAGATGGAAAGGCAGTTATAAATATATTTGGAAAGACTTCTAATGGCATGCAAATTTGCGTGCTTGACAGCGATTTTGAGCCTTATTTCTACATTGTGCCGAAAGATGGATTGAATATATCGGAAAAATTGCAAAATTTAAAAGTGGAAAATGAAAGAGAAGTTGCTTTTGTCACAAAAACAGAGGCAGTAATAAGAAAACTTCTTGGAAAGGAGACTGCTGCATTAAAGGTCTACACTAACTTGCCAAGCAGCGTTCCCCTAATAAGGGACATTGTGAAGGAATGGGATGCAGTTGAATCAACTTTTGAATTTGACATTCCTTTCGTGAGAAGATATTTGATTGACAAAAATATAACTCCATTGCTGCTTCATCAGGCAGAAGGAGAGTTTATAAATCAGAAATCAAAAGTGGCGGTTTTTAAAGCAGATAAGATAGAACAGATTACCACAGAAACTCTGCATAACCCAAAAATTCTGGCTTTTGACATAGAAACGTACAGCCCTTTTGACCTGGCAATAGATGCAGACAAAAATCCGATAATAATGCTCGCTTTCTACGGCGAGAATTTCAGGAAAGTTTTTACTTGGAAGAAATTCAGGACTGATATTGACTATATAGAATTTGTTGAAAGTGAATCTCAACTTATTGAAAAGTTCAAGGAAATAATTGAAGAAATAAAGCCGGATATTTTAACAGGATACTTTTCCGATGGGTTTGATTTGCCTTACATAAAGACAAGAGCTGACAAGCTCAAAATCAAGCTGGATATAGGCCTGGACTACTCTGAGCTAAGAGTGAAGAGCGGCAGGGAAATTACATCCACAATAAATGGAATAACCCATCTTGACATATTTAAATTCATAAAAAAAGTGATGGGCACAACTCTTGAAACATATTCTTATGACCTGAATGCAGTGGCCTCGGAGCTTCTTGACGAGAAAAAGCACGATGTTAAGCTTGCCGAGCTTACCCATGTTTGGGACAATAATACAGAAGAGCTTGAAAAATTCTGCCAGTATAACATGCATGATGCTTATCTGACTTACAGCCTTGCAATAAAGATGCTGCCGACTTTAATAGAAATGGTGAAAATAGTCGGCGTACCTATATATGACGTCAGCAGGATGGGATTCTCGCAGCTTGTTGAATGGTATATTATGAAGCAGGCGCAGCAAATCAATGAGATAGCCCCTAATAAGCCCCATTACAATGAGGTGCAGCAGCGAAGGCTAAACACTTATCAAGGAGCTTTTGTATACGAGCCAAAGCCAGGGCTCTATAAAGATGTTACTGTTTTTGACTTCAGAAGCCTGTATCCGACAATAATCAGTTCGCATAATAT
>CAYOWR010000019.1:0-9463 GCA_964407725.1 uncultured Methanosarcinales archaeon | reverse complement strand
CCTCGAAGCAAAACAACATCTGCGCCTCTTAAAAATGCCTGCTCTGCAATTGCAATACCCATTTTGCCAGAGCTTTTATTAGTTATAACTCGAACAGGATCTATCTCCTCAAACGTTGCGCCTGCAGTTACAAGTATTTTTTTATTTTTTAAGTCATTCCTTTGTTTTATCAGCAATTGAATCCTGTCTGTAATTCTATTTAATTTTGCTAACCTTCCGACTCCCTTGTAGCCACAAGCTAATTCTCCATATTCTGGCTCAACAAAATGGTAATCCAGTTTTTTTAATTTAGCAACATTTTCCTGAACAATTGGATTTTTCCACATCTTCACATTCATTGCAGGGCAGACCAATACAGGAGCTATGGTTGCTGTTATTGAAGTTGTCAATAAGTCATCTGCAATCCCATTAGCTGTTTTTCCTATTACATTTGCAGTTGCAGGGCATATCAAAAACAAATCTGCAATATCTGCCAAAGAAATATGCTTTATCGGCTTGTTTTTCCTGATATATTCAATATAATTTATTTTTGGGTGAAATAAGTTTGTCTGTACTTCATTTCCAGACGCCTTTTCAAAATCTTTAATGTCAACAAAATGAGTGGCTGCTTCTGTCATAATTACATGAACATTTGCGCCTTTTTTTCTCAGCTCTTTGATTAAATCAAGCACTTTGTAGCACGCAATTCCGCCAGTAACTCCTATTACAATATTTTTATTTTTTAAAGTTGAAGGTTTCATATAGAAATCTAAGAAGAAATATTGGTTTATAAAGGTTGTTTTAATAATCAATAAAGATAACAAAGTTTTTATAGTTTACTAATCCAGTTTTAACTATGACGGATGATGAATATTATCAAGCATTCTTACAAATTCAAGAAAAAATATTACAAGTATTGAGAATTAAAAAAAAACTGGAAGAAAGGAGATATTTTTACATACAAAAACTGCGTTCCAGCCCAGTGGCTCCAGATTTAAAAGAGACTTTAGAATATTTGCACTCTTTATTTCTTATTTATGAAAGAGAAGAAAAGGTGCTTTTAATTTGTAAAAAAGGCTTGGATAATGCGGGGAAAATTGTCAACGCAGTTGGAAGCACTATTAGTGTTGGAGATTTAGTATCGAAATTGAAATATAAGGCCATAAGTAAATTGCCTCTTTTTGGCGAGAGATATGGAAGAGACGGCAGTAGTATAGGAATAACAATTCAATTAAAATTACTTTATTCGCTAATTGGTTCACAAATTGCGCATATAGAAGAAAATATTTACTCGATTAAGGAACTTATCAATTTACAAAGGAAACATTTAGAAAAAATCATTGCTGAAGTTGAAGCTAGAAATATTTTAGAAAATGTTACTATGACAAAATATTTTGAAGCACTGGAGGAATTTCATCGGCAAGAACTTGAAGTAATCAATGGTATAGATAATAAATCTAAAAAAGGTGAAATTGTAGAGGCTATAAACTATATTAAAGTTGCATTAAGTCAGAGTAAAATAATCCATTATATAAAAAGCAAAATGAGTGAAAATAGAACACTTGCACAAGCACAAGGTTTTCTCGTGTCAGTTCCAACGGTTGGGACAATAGCAACAGTAGGTACCATTTTTTTGGGATTAGAATTTCTTCCAACCTTATACCTAGCAGGACAATTTGTAAAATATGGTCCTTCACTTGCAATACTTAGCAAGGAGCTAGTAAAGTTGACTACTTCTCCATCAGTATGAAACCGTCAATGAAAACTCTCATCATCACTAGGAAACTTTTTCTCTCTTACCTCTTTAGCAAATTCCTCAAATGCCTTTTTCATCTCATTTCCAATTTCAGCATATCTTTTCAAAAATTTTGGCTTGAAATCACCATATAATCCAAGAATGTCATTGGTAACTAAAACCTGACCGTCGCAATGAATTCCAGCGCCTATACCAATTGTAGGCATTGAAACCTTTTCGGTTATTGTTTTTGCTAAAGATAAAGGAATGCATTCAAGAACTAATGAAAAGCATCCAGCTTTATCCAATGCAATTGCTTCTTCAAGTATTCTTTGAGCGCTTTCTTTGTCTTTTCCCTGCACTTTGAATGTTGTTATTGTTTGAGGCGTCAATCCAATATGGCCCATTACTTCAATTCCATTTTTTACAAGAAATTCTGCAATTTCCGGCTTTTTCTCAACTTTCACAGCGTGTGCTCCAACTTCAAGAAATAATTTTGCATTTTTTAATGCATCTTTCTCATTATCATAAGTTCCAAAAGGCATATCACCAACAATTAATGTATTTTTTGCGCCTCTTGCAACTGCTCCTGTTGCTCTCAGCATGTCGTCCATTGTAACTTTTGTTGTGTTTTCGTAGCCCAAAACGACCATTCCTAAAGAATCACCAACAAGAATAATGTCAACAATCCCATCCATTAATCTTGCTGTAGGAAAATCGTAAGCAGTGAGCATTACAATTTTCTGCTTTGATTTCATTGATTTTATGTCTTTTACTGATTTCATATAGAATTAAAAGAATTAATAACCATTTTTAAAGTTTTATATTAAAATATGAATCACAAACGGGTCACCTTTAACACGATTGAATCTCAAGGTCGTTCTCAATTTTTGGATTTTATTTTTAATATATTCTATTCATTGAATTTTTATTTAAATAATTGTTCATTGGATTATTAAAAATATAAATTTAAAAAATTACATTATCCTCTCCTTCAGTGCAGCGTAAATTATTGGCATTGCAATAGTCGCATCGCATATCAAATCAACAAATTTTGCCTTTGGATTCATTTTGCCCCATGAAATTCCTTCTTTTAATTCCGCTCCTGAGCTTCCTCCAGGCTCTGGCCTGTCCATTGTAACTTGAACTCCATAAGATGCTGATTTAGGAGTCAACTGCATTGCCTGCTGTATGTAGTTTTTAGGAACTCCACCTCCAAAATAAATGACTCCAGCTTTTTTTGCAGTCCATGCAATGTCAATGATTTCTTTTAAATCCTCAAAAGCACGAACTTCAACATCTTTATTTCTTGCCAACTGCCCCCAAATCATCAATCCAATTCCAGAGTCGG
Source organism: uncultured Methanosarcinales archaeon (assembly GCA_964407725.1). GTDB lineage: Archaea > Nanobdellota > Nanobdellia > Woesearchaeales > GW2011-AR4. The sequence continues at coordinate 6,398 of CAYOWR010000019.1, read as the reverse complement.
ATATTGCAGGGCAAAACAACGGAATTTTATTTTCATAACATGCCTTGCATATTGATTTTTTTGGCGTCAGTCTTCCAAGCTCCCACAAGAATTCCTTAATTGATTTTTTGCCTTTCAAATTATCAAAGTTTTTTGCAATGAAATCCTCCATCCCTTCATAAATTTTGTTTGGCATATAGGATTCATAAACTCTGTCAAGTCCTTTTTTGTGTAACTCAGCATCATCTGCATCTTTATCACCTTGATAATGCCTGTAACCTAATGCCTCTCCAAAATCATGAGTTAGAGTTGCTCCAGTTGTCACAACAACATCCACCCATTTGTTTTCTATCAAATCAATTATTATTTCTCTCATTCCTCCCGGAACTAAAGGGCCAGCCAATCCAAGAAATACCTTGCATTCTTTGTCTTTTATCATTTCATCGCAGATATTTACTGCTTTTCCAAGCCTTCCACTACCTAAAACTCCTGTAGAATCCATTTTCTTGACTAGCTCATTGACTAATAAAGGCTTGTCGATTTTTATGTGGCTTACTGGTTTCATTTTTTAATTTTTATTAATGTGTTTTATGTTATTGTTTTTATTAATGCGTTTTCATTTATTGAGTCAATAGGCATATTCAATAACGATTAAGCAACAATTTAAAAATATTTTAAAATAATATCTAACTCAAAAAGAAATCATTTATACGCCATTCATTCTTACTGTATCCATACATATAGTAATGCCAATACTTATTTAAATCTTACCTTATAAGATCCATACAAAATGCACCTTTTCATAGACATCCATTCCCATCTTGACCATAGCTTAATATACAGCAAAATTGATGAAATAGTAAAAAATGCACAAAATGCTGGATTAAAACACATAATTACCAACGGAATCAATCCGGAAACAAACAGGATTTGTTTGGAATTATCTAAAAAATATGATATTGTCAAATGCGGAATGGGAATTTACCCAAGAAATGCGTTAAAAAAGGAAATTGAAGCAGGAGATTATCCAATAAAATTGGAAGATTTTGATATTGATGAGGAAATTCAATTTATTAAAAAAAATAAAAATAATATTATTGCGATTACTGAAGTCGGCTTGGATTTTGTCCATGGTGAAGACAAGCAGCAAATCGAAGATTTTGAAAAAATGATTAAGCTATCAGAATCTTTGAGCAAGCCAATTGTAGTGCATTCTCGAAAAGCAGAGGCAAAATGCATTGAGATGCTCGAATCATCAAAAAACAAAAAAATAATAATGCACTGTTTTTCTGGCAGAAAAGCCTTGGTAAACAGGATAATAGATAACGGATGGTTTCTGACCATACCAACAATAGTTGTGAGAAGCTTTCAATTCCAAGATAATGCAAAGATTGCTCCAATAACACAATTATTCTGCGAGACCGACAGCCCATACCTAAGCCCTTATAAAGAGCAAATTAATGAGCCAGCTTTTGTCGTTGAAAGCTATAATAAACTCGCTGAAATCAAGAATATGGACGTTGGAGAGGTAGCAAATAATATCTATATGAATTGGCAGAGAATATTTGAATAAAATATTAAATTAATTTTTGATATTTTTTATTGAATAAGTAAAGATTTTTAAATCCGTAATTCTTAGCTGGAATATGAACAAAAAATTAATCATGATTGCTTCAATCTTAATTGTTTTAATATTATTAATTGCTGCATTCATTCTTCTTCAAGATCCTGGTGAAAGATGCATCAAGAAAACAAAATCTGATTTAAGAAAATCCAAAACCCAGTATCTCAGCGGCTCTATTATTGTCAATTTTAAGGAAGATATAACAAGAGAAGAAGTAAAACAGATTATTGAGTCTTACAATTTAAGCGTTGATTACAACTACGATAAAGATTCTGCATTAGTGAAAGTGCCAAAAGACAAAGAAATTGAAGCAATATGCAAGCTGAAAAAAGATTCCAGAATTGAATCAACAGAGTTTAATATCCTATTTAGTAAAATTTAAATCGTTAGTTTTAAATATACTTCTTGAGATGAATATTTTATGAAAAAATATATACTTTTTTTGCTCGTTTTTATATTATTAATGCAGTTTGCTAGTGCAGAAACCCAGATATTCTCAGGCAAGGTCATAACCGACCAAGATAAAGTAATAGAAAACGGCATTTTCAGGTTTAAGTATGATGAAGCCTCAAACAAGGTTTATGCGCAAACGCCTTCTACAAATTTAATAATAGACAATGGAGCATGCAAGTCAAACGCTCTTTTCAGAATCTGTATAACTAATGCAACATTCTACGACAAAAACATCACAACCTATGTATATTATTATGAAATCACCTTAACAATATACAAACTTACTGGCAGTTTAACTCCAACAACTTTACTTGGCTCTAATGCACTGCTTCCCAATGAGCCAACTACATTTCAGATTACAATAGCCAATCCAACAGACTTTGATATTCTAAATATTAAATATATCGAGAATTTAGATCCATTTTATGTAACTGAAGCAACAGGCTGTACTTTAACCAACAGCCAGCTTTCATGGCAGGGCTCCCTAAAGCCAAGGTTTGACAAGATATGCTCTGCAAAAATAGTTACAAGCACTTCAGGCAATTACATACTCGCAGGAAATATAAGCTACTTTAATGGGTATGAAACAAAAAATGAAACAACAGACTCTGCTTCTGTAAATGTTGCGCCAAAGCAGTTAAAAGTGACTAGAATAATAGACAACAATACTGGTTTGCAGCAGCCATTCTACATCAACTATTCCATTCAAAATGTGAATCAAAATGAAAGATTAGAAGGCACTATGATTATTGACATACCTTCAAATATAAAAATAATAGAATATATACCCTACCTAAATCAAAATGGCAATGTGCTTAGGCAAACTTTGCTTTTAGATGCAGGCAAAATGTTCAATTTCTCCTTATATCTAGAGCAGACCTCAACAAGCGATGCCCCAATAAAGGAAAAATACCAGTACACTATCAAAAATGTATTTGATACTTTGGAGAATTATACATTAATTAATGTTCCGGAAATAAAGCCTGTAGTAATTATTACATCAGAATATCCGGAAGTAATTCCAGGCCAGAAATTCATTGTTGCTGTTAATCTGAAAAACCCCAGCAAGATTTACAGCTTGGACGCAATTGAAGCTAAGTTGACTGCCCCATACAACAATAACATTATACAAAAGCTGGACAAATTAGGTCCGGAGCAATCATATACAATTATAAGCAACACATTGCTATCGCCTAATAGCTCATCAGGCTTAGACAAGCTAAAGCTCGACTTGAGCATAAAATACAGCTTTAATGGAGTTGTAAACTATCTAAATTCATCGTCAGAAATCAAAATTAATCAGGAGCAGCAAAATGTTACCAAGATTGAAACTCAAAACCCTGCATCAACGGGAAATGAGTCGATATTAGAATCAATTTCAGAAAATTTAGAAAACCAGACAGAAGCAATCTCAACAATTGTGCAGGACATAATAACAACAAAGCCAAAAATTGACTTTTCCGATAAAAGAGTTATTATTTTTGCAGCTGTTATTTTCATATTGATAGTTATTCTTCCAGTGAGCATTTTTATTGTAAAACGGGCTATGAAAAATAAAAAGGAAATTGCTCAAGAAAAATTTGTGCAGGAACAGATTGAGAATATCAACAAACCAAAAGATTTTTAAGCTAGTACTTTAGAGTGAATACCATGAAAATAAGCATTGACACGAAAGAAGACAGCCATGAGGAAATAAGAAAAGTAATCAAGATGCTGCAGAATTTGGTTGGTGAAGGTCAAGAGATATTCTCAAATGAGCCGGATTCTTCTGCTTCTAGCCAATCTCCTATTGCAAATATTTTCGGCGATGCATCTTCAGTCAGCTCTCCTAGTGTTGATTTAAGTGCTTCAGAAACAACTCAATCCTTAACTGAAACACAAGAAACTTCAGGCTCAACAGAAGACCTTTTTGCAGAGCTTTTCAGCGAAGAAGAGCTTAAAAAAATGGACACAGTAAAGAAAGAGGAAGACGAGGACGAAGAAGAAGAAACAGAAGCTAAGTCCAAATCAAAGTCCAAAAAGGCGGAGATTGAGTTCTATTAGAGTTTTTTTTATATTTTTGATATAAATATTAATATTATTGTTGTGCCTCAATGTGAAAGGCAAGAAGAACAATACACATCAAAAGAAAATCAATAAACTAAAACACAATAAAACAAACACATTAAAAAATAACCAATAACGAATAAACATTAACAGAAACAAAATTAAAAAAATTAATTAAAATATAAAACTTCAAATCTCAATTATCTTTCCCCTTTTCCCAACATTAATAACCTTAGTTTTGCCTATCATCTCTTCAATGCCTTCTGCTTCATGAACATGGCTGCAAAGAAGAATGTCTGGCTTGAAAATGTCTATTGCTTTTTTTACGCCGTCGCTGCCTGGAAACACATCAGTGAATTTCTCCATTAAAGAGCCAGAAGGATGTACATGGGTTACTAAAATCTTTTTCTTAACGTCTTTTATTCTATCGTATCCCTTTTTTATCAGCTCAAATATTTCATCCTCGCCAAGCTGGAACAATCCAATATTTGCGCCTCCACATCCAAATAATCCAACGCCTTTGTACTTGATGGAATACCCATGAAGGTTTGTTGCGCCGTACAGTTCAGCAAGAAAATCAGCTGTTGCAACAGTCTCATGGTTGCCCGGAATCAAAATAACCTTTTTGCCTTTCTTTACAAAAGGGCCTATTATACCTTCTGTGGAGCTTTCAGCATAAGTCAAATCTCCTGATAATACAACTAAGTCTATGTTTTCTTTTTCAGCCTGCTCTGCAAGCTTCTTTGCAGCATTTGTATCGCCATGAATGTCGCCTGCTGCGAGTATTCTGAGCTTATCGTGCTTTTCCATACTGGGATTAGGAATAAGTAACTTTAAAAATCTATCTCTCTATAATCTTCAAATCCCCGCTCAAATCAACTATTTTGCTTGGCTTGCCTTCTTTTTCGCCCTCATAAAGAACAAAATCAATGCCTTTCTTAATGCTTGGATCAAGGTCTTCCAGAGAAGTCATATAAGCCTCATTGCTCCTATTGACAGATGTTGTCACAATTGGAACTTCTGCCTCAGCAACAATCTTGCTTATCCAGTGGTTTGGAATTCTTACTCCCAAAGTGTTCAATCCAGGATTTACTTCTTTTGCCACACTCTTGGGATTTTTTAATCTTAAAATTAGGGTGTAAGGTCCAGGCAATTTCTCAAGCCATTCTTCAGCTTCTTTTGTTACTACACAATTTTCTTTAATCCACTCAACAGAAGGCGCAATCACAGAAAAAGGATTTGTTGCCCTGCCTTTTAGCATTCTTATTTTTCTAACAGATTTTGAAATTTGCGCATTGCATCCAATTCCATAAATTGTGTCTGTCGGATAAATGAAAATTATCCCGTCTTTAATTGACTCAATTATAGAGTCTTTTTCCATCTTGAATTCATCAATGTTCAAAACTCTCATAAAAAAGCGGAAGGAGAAAGAGTATAAATAGTTTACTTCTTTTTGTTTTTATTTGATTTTTGTTTCTTTTTCAAAAACAGGACTATAAGAGCAACAATTATCAAGCTAATTCCGAAATACAGAAATAAGCTCTTGGAGGCAAATAGGCCCTTTTGCTCTGGAGCGCAGTCAGAAGAGCACTTCAAATAATTTTCATTTGCATCGCAAACTTTATTTCCGCAAGTGCAATCACTGGGGCATGCCTCGAGTGACTCAGAGCCATCACAAATCTTATTTTCATTGCATGTTGAAAACTTGCTTAAATCAATTTCAAGAAGCAGGTTATTGTTCTTCAGTATTTGAATTTTTTTAGCATTTGCATAATACGGCAGCACCAAGTCTAAAGTAGTTTTTGTCAGTTTTTGAGGGAGCTTGGCAGTTTCTTTGCTTAAAGGCATGCTGTAAAAAGGCTCTAAGTTAACATTAAAAGCGGTTTCAAAAAGAGTTTCATCCTTAAAAGATAAAATTCTGGCTGTGTATTCTCCTGTTTTTGAAGCAGGCATAGGCGAAGCCTTTATCAACAAGATGTCTTTAAGTGAGAGCGCTCCGTTATCATAATCTACAACCACAGAATAGGATAAAGTGTCTGCAAAAACCTGCGGTAAAAGTATAAGTGCAGCAAGCAAAGCAATGACCTTATTCATTTTTTGCATCTCCATTTTTTAATATTGATTTTGCCATTTTATTGTAATTTTAACCAGCATCCTCTACAAATCTGCGTCCCCTCACACCTTGTGCAGCAACATCATTTGTATTTTGTGTAGCTTGTTCTGGGTATTCCTCCAATCTTCTTTGAAGCTCTCTTTCATTTACAGGCCCAAAATCATAACCCGGCTCAAACTGATT
>CAYOWR010000018.1:0-9541 GCA_964407725.1 uncultured Methanosarcinales archaeon | reverse complement strand
TGGCGTACCTAACGCAAGCGCTGTTAAAAAATCCCTTCTGTATACTTCCATAGCTAAAAACCTTCAAAACTCCCCTTTATAAATCTTTCTATTTGTAACTACTAAAAAATAGTAAATCTTAGAAAAATCTAAGCCATAGTTTCTTAAAGAACGGCAATGTCAAAGTTGAAAGCATAAAAGCAACAGTTGGAACAATAGCATTAAGCCAAGGCTGCGGTATATTGACTGCTTGAAGATAAAAACCGATTGAAAGGTAAGTAAAAAGCATAAGTAGAAACCTTCTAAAATAGCTTAACTCCCAAGCCTTGTCTGCCTCAACCTTTTTGTTTCTTTCTTCTATTTTCTTAATTTTAGATTCCAATTGCTGTAATCTATTCATACCTCATAATTTTGTTGATGTTTATATAAACTTTTTTAAAAAATTAAAACACAAACCCTTAAATAATAAAACTTAATTTTTATAATGTATGGCATTATCACAAAATCAAATAGAAGAAATAAGGGAGCATTTAGATAATTGCCAAAACCCCTTATATTTTTTTGACGACGACCAAGATGGGCTATGCTCTTTTCTCCAACTTTACCGCTACAAAGGAGAAGGCCATGGAGTTATTGTAAAGGTAACTCCAAAAATTGGTGCACCTTTCTTGAGGCAAGTCCAGCAATATAGTCCGGACAAAATTTTCATACTTGATATTGCCATTGTGGAGCAGGATTTTATTGATGAATCTAAAGTTCCTATTGTTTGGATAGACCATCATGGCCCATTTGAAAGGCATAACATCAAATATTTTAATCCAAGAATTTCAAAATGGGAAGATAATCATCCTACTTCTTTTATGTGCTATCAGGTGGCGCAGAAGGATTTATGGGTTGCAGCCGTAGGGTGCGTGGCTGACTGGTTTTTGCCTCCCTTTCTGGAAGATTTTAAAAAAGAATATCCAGATCTTGTAGATGTGCAATTCAAAAACCCAGGTGATATAATATACAAAACAAGACTTGGCAAGCTCATTAGGATTTTTTCTTTTGTGCTGAAGGGAAAAACAAGCGATGTGATGAAGTGCGTGAAAATACTGACTAGAATAAAAAGTCCTTATGAAATCCTTAATCAAGAAAGCAGCCAAGGCAGCTTTATCTACAAGCAATATGAAAAAGTCAACAAAATGTACGAGCCATTGCTTAATGACATGCTAAAAACAACTGAGAAAACCAAAGACAACTTTGTTATTTTTACATACAAGGATGACCAGTCAAGTTTTACAAGCGACTTGTCTAATGAAGCGATTTACAGGTATCCAGACAAGATTGTTTTAATCGGAAGGGAAAGAAATGACGAGATGAAGTGCAGCTTAAGATCAAGCAAAATAATATTGCCGCCTTTAATAGAGAAGGCACTTGTTGGGTTGAATGGCTATGGCGGCGGCCACGAGCATGCATGCGGCTTGAACATAAAAACAGCTGATTTTGAGGAATTTCTGAAAAGATTTAAGGAAATGATTTAAACCCTTAAATTCTGATTTATAAAATTGATTATGTCATCTTTTTCTTTGTTGGCAGCTTCCCTGTTCCTTATTTTTGAAGCATATAAATCCAAATTGTCTTTTCTTATTTTGGCATTTATCCTTGTAATTTTCTCGTTTATCTTATTCAGCCGAGTTACCAGCATATTTATTTTGTTTTTTATTTCATTTGGCAGCGCCAACACAAGCAATTTAGTGCAGTCATGGTTAATATAGAATATCTTGCTTCCCCCAAAAGTTTTTTGCTCTTCTCTAAGGAGATCTCGCCATGCATCAGAATAAGCGCCAACGCTTTTTTTAAGCCTTAATGTCAAGGACTCTTTATAGGCTTTTGACTTTATTAAATGAAGCTCGATTGAATCATTTCCTGCCTCCACATCCTCTTTAAATTCAGAAATATGCCCATCATCAACACCATTAAAGCTAAAATATTCAATAGCACCTAAACTCCTATCTACATCAATGTGAGAAATAATATTCCTATAATCAGGCTCCATCTCTACCACCCCACAGAGCTTTCTAGATAGTAATTTATACAAGTAGTATATATATTTATCGACCGCTATCTTTATATAATACCTTTACAGCATATTTTTTATGGAAGAGATTGTTTCTAATAATCCTGGCATGCCGCAGATTGCTATAGCAGAGGCAGTCAAGGTCACAAGGATAAACAAGATTGTTATGCAGGGCTTCAAATCCTTTGCAAAGCATACTGAAATATTGTTTGGGGGCAATTTTAACTGCGTTCTAGGTCCTAACGGTTCTGGAAAATCTAACATCCTAGACAGTCTTTGTTTTGTCCTTGGGAAATCATCTTCAAGAGATTTAAGGGCTGAAAAATCTGCAAATTTGATCTATAATGGCGGCAAAGCAAAAAAGCCGGCCAAACATGGCGAAGTAAGCATCTATTTTGACAATTCAAATAAGGTTTTTCCAACAGAAGATAAGGAAGTAAAAATTACAAGAGTTGTGAGGCAAAATGGCCAATCAATATATAAAATAAATGATAAAGCAGTCACTAGGCAGCAAATCCTAAATCTTCTTTCTTTAGCAAAAATAGACCCTGACGGCTACAATATTATTTTGCAAGGCGACATAACGAGGTTTGTAGAGATGCACCCTGAAGAGAGAAGAATGCTTATAGAAGATATAGCAGGCATTTCCATTTATGAAGAAAAAAAGCATAAGGCTATGCTGGAGCTTGAAAAGGTCGAGCAGCATTTGAGAGAAACAGAGCTTATCCTAACAGAAAGAAGCACTTATCTGAAAGAATTGAAGAAAGACAGAGATCAAGCCTTGAAATACAAGGAGATGAGCGACAATATCAAAAAGAATAAGGCATCGTACTTGAAAATCCAAATAGACAAAAAAGAAACAGAAAAGAAATCTATTCAGGAAAAAATAGACCTAGGCAACCAGGGTTTGGAGGCTTTAAAGATAAAAATCAGCAAATTAAAAATAGAGAATGATGACAAAAAGAAGCAGATAGAACACATATCAAAAGAGATAGAGGAAAAAGGCGAAATAGAGCAGATAAAGCTCAACAAGGAAGTTGAGACATTGAAGATAGAACTGACAAAGCATAACTCAAGAATTGAAACCTGCAAAAACGAGCTCAACAAGATAAAGCAGAGAAGAAGCGACTTGCAGAACAACATGGGTGATATATCTAATAGGATTTCCCAGCTCACAAATGAAAAAAAGGATTATGAATCACAGATAGAAATAAAGAACAGGGACAGAGCAACGATAAACAATAAGATTCAGAAATTTAAGGAGCAAAACAAGCTGGACAGCGTTGCAGACATAGAAAAAAATGTAGAGGAACTAGATAGAAAGGCAGAGGAATTGCAGAAAGAGATAACTTCGTTAAGAGAAAGCCAGCATAATTTGATAAGAGATAAAGACAGGATAAGCCACGGAATCAGCCTTATCGAAGACAAGATAAAAAAAGTCATTGATGTAGAGAAAGAACAAAGAAATCAATTTGAATCATTGAAAAACAAAAGACAACAATTCAAGGAATTAACTTTGCAATTGAACAAATTACTTGATGAAGACTCTTCATTGGCGGTTCAGACTTCTGAAGCCAGGCGCAAATTAAATATTTTAAGCGAGGAGGTTGCGAAGCTGAGGGCAAAAGATATAACCATCAAGGAGTTTGCCAGAGGCGACTTAGCAGTCAAGAAAATCCTTGAACTGAAAAGCAAAAGAGAAGGAATCTATGGCACAGTTGCTGATTTGGGAAATGTAAGCTCGAAATATGCAATAGCATTGGAAGTTGCTGCTGGATCAAGGATAAAGAGCGTTGTTGTTGAAAACGAAAAGCTTGCTGCAGAGCTAATCCAGTATCTAAAAGAAAACAGGCTTGGAACAGCCACTTTCCTTCCATTGAACAAGATAAGCGGGAAAGAGGCAAGCGATGATGTTAAGAAATTTATAGGAGCAAAAGGTGTGCATGATCTGGCCATCAATCTCGTTACATTCGATTCTAAATTTAAAAAGGTGTTTTCTTATGTATTTTCCGACACTTTGATTGTAGACAGCATAAATGTTGCGACAAGGCTTGGCATAGGAAAGGCAAAATTTGTGACTTTAGATGGGGATGTTGCGGAGCTCAGTGGAGCAATGCACGGCGGCTTTAGAGAAAGAAAGAAGGAGGCATTTGGATTTAAAGAGAGAGAAGTTGCAGAAAGCCTTGAAGAAAATGAGAAAAAGCTGCATGAGCTTTCAGGCTTAATGGATATTCTTGAAAAAAGAAGAACGGAAAATGAAACAAAAATAACAGACCTAAGAGAGAAAAAAGCAATTCTGGAAGGAGAAATAATAAAATCAGAGACATCTATGCATCTTGAGCCGAGCGATACAGATGTTTCTAGACAGCAACAAAAAGATCTGCAATCAAAAGAAAAAGAAATTGATAATGAAATAAACAAAATAAATAATAAGATTTCTGAAGCTAACAGGGAATTGACAAACCTGAAGATTGAAAAACAAAAATTAAGGGGTATAATTGCGCAGCTTAATGATCCTACTTTGCTGGCAGAGCTCAATACTTTTGAGCAGAAATTCAAGGAATTAAGTGAAGATATTATAAAGCTAAGCTCTGAAATAAAAAATCTTGACGCTCAAATCATCAACATATTCCTTCCAGAGAAAGAAAAAACTGAAAAGATCTTGAAGCAGACAGATAAGGACGAGGAAAATTTCAACTCGGAATTAAAAAATCTGCAGGAAATGATAATACAAAAAGAGGCGATGCTGAAGGAGAAAGAAACTGCCGCTAAGGAATTTTATGCAAAATTCAGGAGCCTGTTTGCAAAACAAGGCAAAATAAATGAGGAAATCCAGAAAAATGACCTTGCTATAGACAAATTGATAGAAGAAAGCAGACAGGTTGAAATAAAAATCAATTTTCACTCATTAAAGAATGCTGAAATTTCAGCTTCTCTTGCCGCACTAAACCAGGATTTCCAGCAGTACGAAGGAGTAAAGCTTGACATGGAAAAAACAGAGGAGCAGCTCAAGAATGAAATTTCAAAATTTGAAAGAATGATGCAGGATATAGGCTCTGTCAATATGAGGGCTTTAGAGGTTTACGATGAGGCTGAAAGGCAGTATCATGAGTTTTTGGATAAAAAAGAAAAATTGGCAAAGGAGAAGGATGATGTATTGATGATGATGAAGGAAATAGAGGGCAAGAAAAAGGAGCTTTTTATGAAGACTTTTGAAATTGTTGATAATAATTTCAAGAATTTCTTTGGAATGCTCACCACTAAAGGCGCAGAGGCAAATTTGGTGCTTGAAAACGAGGAAAACCCGTTTGAAGCTGGCATAAGGATTAATGTAAAAATAACCGGCAGCAAATTTTTAGATATAAGGGGGTTGTCAGGAGGTGAAAAGACTTTGACTGCGCTTGCATTTATTTTTGCAATACAGGAGCACGAGCCTGCTTCATTCTATGTTCTCGACGAGATAGATGCCGCATTAGACAAGCATAATAGCGAGAGGCTTGCAAAGATGATAAGGAAATATGCTGAGAAAGCGCAGTATGTAATGATCAGCCACAATGATAATGTTATATCAGCAGCCGATGTCTTGTATGGTGTTTCAATGAATGAGGATGGAATCTCTCAGGTTGTTAGCTTGAAGATTTAATTTTTGTCGTACTTCAATCTGTACTTAAAAATGTCTTTTCTTATCTCACCAAAAATGAGCCTGTACAATGCCGACAATAATAGCTTGAAGACAACTTTTAACCTGCCTTCCCTATCAAATCTTCTCATGGCAACATAAAATTTTGTTTTTTTCAGAATTCTGAATTTGCCGAATTTCCCGCATCTTTTTACATAATTCATATCTTCGCTTAATTTTATGGTTTCGTCAAATCCATCTACTTTCTTATGAAGCCGTCTCTTGCAGAAAATGCATGCTCCAGAAGCATTTGGATAAAAAAATTGCGTTGCTATTGTCCATATGTTAAATACGAAAAAGAACACCCTGTCAATAAGCTTATTTCCTGCTGGAGCAATGAGGCAGCCAGCAACATCTAAATTTTTTTTATTAAACTCATAAAGTGAATTTTTCAAGAAATCTTTTTCAATCTGGACATCAGCGTCTAAAAACAACAAAACATTGCCTTTTGCTGATTTTGTTCCATTATTTCTTCCTGCTCCTGGCAATCCGCCCTTCACAATTTTGCAGCCAAATTTTTTGGCTATCTTCTTGGTATTATCCTTAGAATTTGCGTCTGCAACAATAATCTCATAATCTTTATAATTTTGATTTTTAATGCAATTTAACAATTTTGGAAGATACTTTTCTTCATTTAAAGCAGGTATGATTATACTTATCATTCTTAAAAGTTGTTAACAATTCCCTATAAATATGTTTAGATAATTTGGCATGAAAATCAAAACATTTATATACTCATATTTATTTTTTTGCTATTTGGGAGTGGTATAATTGAGTTTAAGAAAGGATTTTTTAGAACATAAGAAGAATACTGTTGAATCTTTTAATTCAGTGAGCAATGACATATCAAACTTGCATGTTCACTTTAATAATCTAAAAAGCACGATGGATTCTGCCGAATCAAGGCTAATATCAGTTGAAAACAGTTTGGTAAGCGTGCGCTCAGCAGTCGATAAGTGCATCAGCGATGTAAGCCTGCAGAAATCAAATGACTTGATTGTTGAATCAACAATTAAAGACTTGAATAATTCTTTAGGAGAGATGAAAAATAGCTTAAAAGCTGCTGAAAAAAGACTTAGTGACAAGATAAGTTCTTATGATATCAGATTTAAAAGATTTGTGTCTGCTAACAGAAAATTGTCCAAGCGTGTGACTTTTAATACAAACTCTGTTAAGAAGCTATTGCCAAGAACAAAAAATATGTCTTTAAAGGCAAGAAAATTGGGCTCTGTCTTAAGAGAGTCACAAGATGACACTAGAAAATTAAGAAATCTTCTAAACAGAAAGTTAAGGACAGTGAAAAGAGCAGATTTGGAGCTGGAGACAAGGCTAAAAAGCCAGAGAAGAAGAATGGCCCAGTTAAATAACAAGATTGAAGGGAAAAAGATAACAAGAATATCCGCAAAAAGGACAGCTAGGAAAACATCAAGAAAAGCTGGAAAGAAGGTATTTGGGGTTATAAGGACTAAAAGGTCTTTGATTTAAATCTGATTTCTTTAAAATTAAATGCGCTGGCCGGGATTCGAATTCCTGAATCATAAGCAACGCTTACAATTTCCCAGGCACGCGGCTTTCATCTTCTTTATAATGGAAGGCCGCAGTCATACCACTAGACCACCAGCGCATCAATAAAAGAAATTCAATAATAATTTATAAAGGTAGTGGTTTGTTTATATATTTCTTGTATGGCCTATTTGCTATGAAAGCTTCAAGTGGCGGAAGGTCGCCATGGATAAGGAATCTGTTATAGTGACTAGGAAATGTTATACTTCCAACATGTTCAAAGTCAGGTCTTTTTGCTCCACGTTTATAACTTGCTTCTTTTTCTGCTTCTCGTTTTAAAAAATCTTTTAACTCTGTTTCATATTGAGGATCTGGAATAAGTTCTCGGGCTCCATCACCTATGCTAATATCAATGCCTCTAGCATGAGGCTTTTCGAAATGAGGAGAGCCTTGATTTATTCTCATTACATTTGGAGCCAAGTAAGCTAGTGCAAAGATAGCATTTATTTTATCAAAATCTGAAGCCAAAGGATTGGTAATTGTTGTATACAATCTTGCTATTGCCTCTCCTTTAGGCAATGCCAAGGCTATGTATGCAGCATTGGCAGCATGATACATTTCTTGCTCAAGGCCTTCTTTTCCAGAAGTTGAATCAGCTATTTGCCTAAGAATTGCCCCCTCAATATTGGCAGCCAACAAGTCTTTTGATAGAATAACATTAGTTGGATATACATTTTGGAAGGCTGCTCCGAAACTCTTTAGATAGGAAGCTGTATGTTGTATTTCTCTGATTCCATCTATAACACCAAGCAAATCATCCCGTCTGTTTTGGGCGTCGTAACTATCACCTTTTATCTGACTTCTTTGATGATGTAATACTCTCGTCTGAGCCTCAAGCGCATTAGTTTCAGATTCAAGAGTGCTTACAGTTGCCTTATCACTTTCATGACTTGCTTCGTGGCGAATATTTCCCGGCAACCAGTCAAAATTAACAGTCGAATCAATCAAAACAGCACCATTTCCAAGAGAAGTACCGTGCGTCTGGTACTTCATGAAGCCTAAATCTCTATAAACCTTTTGTGTGAAAATTACATATTTAATATTCTCTCTCACAGAATTAGCTTGCGCAGGATGCATTTGACTGTAAAAAACACTCATAAATTCAGAATCAGCTCTGCAAACTATGGTTGCATTCAACTTTCTAAAATACTCTTCAGTAAATGGGTATTCCACTCTAGCTACTTGACCATTTTCAATACTAGCAGCAGGATAGGCTCGATTTTGCACAAGGTTAAGCGCTTCTCTTAGTGCATTTTCTGGTATCTCAGAACTTTTTGCTGCTTGAGCTACAATTTGCTCAAGAACAGGCATTTCTTTTTCTGTCGCAGGAGATCTTCGAAAAGCGTTCCAGCCAAATATCAAGGCTCCTGTAGTTACAAGCCCACTAACAACAACAAATTGTCGTCTATCCATTATATTCTGGAAAGAAAATCTATTTATAAATCTTTTTACTACTCGAAAATAATTATTTGCTCGTCACAATCTCTATAACATCCCTATGGTTTAATTTATGCTCTTTTCCAACAATAAGCTTTGTTTTTTGGTTGATAGCTTTCACAAAATGATTGCCAAGGTCTGTATGGACTTTGAATGCAAAATCCAAAGCTGTTATGTCTTTAGGCACCAAAAAGCAGTCTGGCAATATTCTTCCATCCTTGTCTGTCAGCTTGTTTGTTGCAACTGGGTAAGCTGCAATGTTTTTTAACAACTCAAAAACAGCAATATCTAGGACATTTTGAACGCCAGTAGAGCCATATTTTTCCAAAACTTCTTTTTTAATAAAATCCAATGCATTTCTTTGCTTAGTACTCAATTTTTCTTCTTGCAGGACTTCAAAATTATCATCTCCAGGAATGTACTTAATCATTGAATGCTTAGCAGCCTCTCTTAATGCAAGCTCCGCTTCTGCGCTGCATGGAACAAGAATGCGATCTTTGAACTCATTTTTTAATCTTTCAAAATTATCATAAGCGCCAGCAACATCAATTTTGTTGCATGCAATAAGCATGGGCTTTGTAGCCTTTCTTAGCTCTGTTGCAATTTTCAGCAAGATGATTTTATCCCATTTCATTAGGTCATGATCAAGATTCAATTTTTGGATTATCTTTTCCATTAGTTTTTCGGTTACCCTCATAGAGCTAAGCTGCTTAGCAAGTGCTTTATTAAGCTCTGGCTTTTCCTGGTTCACAGATCTTGCAAACCTGTCCCATCCTTTTTCTATTAAGCGAAGATACCAAATGTCAAGCTCATGCTCAAGAAAT
>CAYOWR010000017.1:0-9604 GCA_964407725.1 uncultured Methanosarcinales archaeon | reverse complement strand
GGAATTGCACGAGTTACAGTAACTGGAAACAACTTTGGCTGTGTAGAGTTCGAAGTCAGCGAAAGTGACGGAGATGACATCTTCGCAGTTCCAGAATGTGAGAGATTCGGTGTAATACCAATGACTCCAAAAGTCATCGAAGTCGAGTTCAAGCAATCATTCCAAAACCAGATTGTGCTAAAGTCAGGATGGAACTTTTTCAGCGTTCCAAAGGACCTGGACCCAAGCGGTGACACTTTTGGCGAGCTTGGACTGGATGTAACATGCGATGCAGCAATGTATTGGAAGGACGAGTCACAGGCATGGATAGCTCCAAATGCAAGCACACCGATTGTGCCATTGGAAGGATACTGGTGCCAGGTATCAAGCGATGTAACCATTGATGTTGTGCCAGAAAGCACAGCTACAGTGTTCCTACCACCAACAAAAGTGGTATATCCAAAGTGGAATGATGTTGGATTATCCACATATGTTGAGATGAGGTTTGAGCACGCATTGATATCCATAGACCAGGTTTACACCCAGATATTGGATTGGGTGGAATCACTGCAGAGATACGCAGTATTCGCAAACACTGGTGAAGCTGGCGGCGGTTCTGTTCCAGGAACAACAGGAACTGGCGACATGGAAGCTGGACAAGGCTACTTCATCTGGTCAAAAGATGATGGCGACTTGGCTGGACTGTCATAAAGCGGCAACTTAAATTTATTTTTTTTATTTTTTAAATTTCTTTTTTAAAAGGGGCGGCATTGATTGCGGGGTGATGAGAGACAGTAATGGGGGCAAACAACAATATCGCCAGAATTAGAGTGAGCATTATTTTTATCTTTTCAATTGTGTTAGTTAGCATACTAGTTTACGCGCAAGCAGATGCGCCGATTCCGCCTGCATTTTTTTACGGAAAGGCAGCATATAACGGAAAGATTGTGCCTGTCAATTCAGTTATAACAGCAAAAATTGACAGTGAAAAAAGAGGCTCAATAAAATTACAGGTTCCGGGATTTTACGGCAATGAAAAGGGGATAGATAAGCTGCTCGTAGCAGGAAGCAGAAGCAGCGTTGGAAAAAATGTTGAGTTTTATGTAAAGATTCCAAAGCTTCAGGAAATAAAAGCAACCCAAACTTACAAGTGGCAATCAAACACAATAACAAAGCTTGACTTAACTTTCAACGGCCAGGAAATTGAGGACAATTCAACAGAGATTTTGGAAGAAACTGTCAATTCGACAAAGGCAAGCTTCAATTACGACACCATAATTGCAGGCAGGCAGGTTTTGACTTTTATAGAGAATCCAAATATTCCGATAATAAGGCTTCAGCTTGTAACATTAAAAAATTTGACAAATGTTACAATTGATTTTGAAGTTGTAGACGCGCCAAATGTGCCAAAGCTTGATGGCGTTTATAAATATTTATGGATAAGCGCGCCAAAATTAAAGCAGGCTGACATCAAGACTGCAATATTAAGATTCAAAGTTCCAAATGAATGGCTTGGGGCATACAATTACGATCCAACAGAAGTGAAGCTGTACAGATACAGCAGCAATAAATGGAATGCGCTTGATACGTTCCATGAAGGCGCAGACGACCTTGACAATTATTACAGGGCATCAACGCCCGGGTTCAGTTATTTCGCGATAAAAGCTGGAACGCAGCAGAAAAAGATAAACCAGACATTGACGCAAAAAACCGACACTGAAGCTGATAAAGACAAAAAACCCGAAGAAAAGGCCCTTGCATTAAGCGAAGAGGCTGAAAAGAAAGAGACTAAAACCGTTAATCAAATCACAGGATTAGCAGTTGAAAAGGTCAAAGCCAATCCAATCATAGGTGTTATATTGGTTTTGGTTGGTGTGCTGATAGGCATTTTGTCAACCTATTATTTTGTGCTGAGAAATAAAAAGGGGGAGTAAGAAATTAAATGATAAAAAAATTAAGCATTTTGGTATTGTTAATATTAGCCCTAGTTCTGCCTATGGAGAGCGCTTTTGCAGTTTTTTGCAGCGGAGGAGCCGCTGATTTCTTCTATGGCCCTTTAAAAATTAATGGCGTAAATGCCTCTGCAGACACTGATATGAGGGCTAAGATATTGGGTGATGTAAGGGGAAGTTATACAACATCGGTTGCCGGCCGTTATGGCAATGCGCAGGGAATTGATAAATTTTTAGTTTCAGGATTAATTGAAGGATATGAAGTTCAGCCCAATATAACCTTTGAAGTGTTTACCAACGGGCAGTGGACCCAGGCTCTTTTAAATGGAAGCCTTCAATCCCTGGCTTACACATGCGGAAGAATTCACAATGTAAATATGAGCGTTCAGACTGCATGCCCTGATTCTGATGGAGACTCTGTATGCGACGCCAATGATGAATGTCCGGGCTCTGATGATAATTTAGATTCAGATGGCGATGGAACTGCAAATGGATGCGATGCCTGCCCTAATGATGCCGATAATGATATAGATTCAGATACTGTGTGCGGGGATATTGACAATTGTCCGGCAGATTCAAATTTCAACCAGGCAGATTTTGATAATGATGGCTTAGGTGATGTATGCGATCCAGACGACGATAATGATGGTTTCTCAGAGAATGAAGGCGATTGTGATGATAATGATGCAGATATTTTTCCCGAAGCTTTTGAGTTATGTGATAATGTAGATAATGACTGCAATGAAGCCACAGAAGACGGCTCGCAGGAAGAAAACTATGGTCAGGAGACAGACTGCAGCGTAGGAGCATGCCAAGCCAGCGGAGTAATGGATTGCGTAAACGGCCAAATGGTTGACACATGCCAGGAACCTCAAGTAAGCGATGAAGTATGCGACAGCCAGGATAATGACTGCGATGGCGAAGTTGATGAAAATGCCCCATTTACATTCTACCAGGATGCAGACTTTGACTTTTTCGGCAATGTAAATATATTCCAGAATGCATGTGAAGAGCCTCAAGGTTTTGTAGAGGACAATACAGACTGTGATGATACAGATGAAGAGGTATTCCCAGGCGCAGAAGAAATCTGCGGAGACGGAATAGACCAGGATTGTAATGGAAGTGATTTGGCATGTGATGAGCCATGCCCTGACGCAGATAATGATCAAATATGTGACGATGATGATGCCTGCCCGAATGATGATGATAATGATGCTGATGGCGATGGAGTATGTGGAGATATAGATAACTGCCCTGACACTCCAAACGACCAGACAAATTCAGATGATGACGGCTTTGGAGACGCATGCGACGATGATGATGATAATGATGATGTTGATGACGGCCAAGACAATTGTCAGACAACACCAAACGAGGATCAAACAAATTCAGACACTGACGGCTTGGGAGATGCCTGTGATCCAGATGACGACAATGACTCACAGCCAGATGAGCTGGACAACTGCCCAACAGTAGAAAATGGAGACCAGACGGACACAGACCAAGACGGCAAGGGAGATGTTTGCGACCTATGCCCAAATGATGCCAATGACGACTCTGATGATGACACATTTTGTGACAGCGATGATAACTGCCCGGACGACCCAAACCTGGACCAGGCAGACTTAGACCAGGATGGCATAGGAACTGTATGCGACGAGAATGAAGATGTCTTTGAAACATCAATACAATTCTATGACGGCTGGACTTTGTTTGCGCTTCCATTCAAGCCTTCAGGAATTGATAATTCAGAAGAATTAGGACAGGCAATTATGGATGCTACTGGCCTGGAATGCGATGTAGTGTTGCGGTTCAACGGCGAAACGCAGGAAATGGAAAGCGATATTTTAGGACAGCCGGATCCTTCATTTATTTTGTCAGGGACAGAAGCATATTTCATACATTGCAACGCAGCTGGCATATTCACTTATGGAGGCGAGCCATGGGAGTAAAAATTACAGTATCAAAAACAATTTTATTATTTTTTGTAATCTCCTTAGCATTAGTTAATATGGCCCATGCAACACCAAGTCCTGTTTTGTATGGCCAATTATTTGACAGCAACTTAAGTGCAGATGGTTCTAATATAACAGCATACTTGCAAAGCAATGCTTCTGATAACATTACAGATATAGTTGGACCATTGGGAAAATTTGAGCTTTCAAGTTACTGGAAAGTAGAGTTGGATAATTTTAATGCAGATGTTCAAGATGGGGATGTTGTGATTGTCCATCTTACTGATGGAGTTGATGAAACCCAAAGAGCATACATTGTAAATTCAGATGATGGCGCTTTTTATATTTCTTTAAATCTTGATCCTGCATTCCAGGATTATGATGGCGATGGCTTTTTCGCCTTTTCAGAAAATGAAGGTAATACAGATTGCAATGATAATGATGCTCAAATTAACCCAGACGCAGATGAAATTGAAGATGGTGTAGATAATGACTGCGATGGATTGACTGATGAGGGAACAGACGCTTTTGATGACGATGGAGATGGACTATCTGAAGATCAAGGAGACTGTGATGATGCTGACGATGGTGTCCTACCTGGCGCTCAAGAAGTGTGTGATAGCGTCGACAATGATTGTGATCAAGAGACTGATGAAGGCGTGCAGACAACATTTTACCAAGATTTAGATTCTGATACTTTTGGCAATGCCGGCGTTTTACAGCTTGCTTGTGTACAGCCTCAAGGCTATTTATTGAACAATACAGATTGTAATGACAGTAACAATACAATTTACCCAGGAGCGCCAGAAATTTGCGGAGACGGCATAGACCAAGATTGTTCCGGAGCTGATTTGGAGTGCGAATTTGAAGTTGATATAACACTTGAAAATGGATGGGTATTATTTGGATTGCCTTTTAAGCCTTCAGGAATTGATAATTCAGAAGAATTAGGACAGGCAATTATGGATGCTACTGGCCTGGAATGCGATGTAGTGTTGCGGTTCAACGGCGAAACGCAGGAAATGGAAAGCGATATTTTAGGACAGCCGGATCCTTCATTTATTTTGTCAGGGACAGAAGCATATTTCATACATTGCAACGCAGCTGGCATATTCACTTATGGAGGCGAGCCATGGGAGTAAAAATTACAGTATCAAAAACAATTTTATTATTTTTTGTAATCTCCTTAGCATTAGTTAATATGGCCCATGCAACACCAAGTCCTGTTTTGTATGGCCAATTATTTGACAGCAACTTAAGTGCAGATGGTTCTAATATAACAGCATACTTGCAAAGCAATGCTTCTGATAACATTACAGATATAGTTGGACCATTGGGAAAATTTGAGCTTTCAAGTTACTGGAAAGTAGAGTTGGATAATTTTAATGCAGATGTTCAAGATGGGGATGTAATAGTTGTTCACGCAGCAAATGGAGAAAAAGAAACCTCAAGAACATATGTTGTAAATAACGATGATGGTGCGTTTTATTTATCATTAAATTACAATGCCTCATTCCAGGATTATGACAATGACACTCATTTCGCAAGCGCTGACTGCAACGACAACAATGCAGCAATAAATCCAAGCGCTTCTGATACATGCGGAGATGGAATTGATCAGGACTGCTCTGGCTCTGATGCTTCGTGCCCGTCTGCAGCTTCTGACACAGGCGGTGGAGGTGGCGGAGGAGGAGGTGGCGGTGGAGGTGGCGGAGGAGCTGGATTTAATTGGCAGTGTACTGAATGGTCAGAATGTTCTCCTCAAGGAACACAAACAAGAACATGCACTTTAAGTGCAGGACCTGGCTCCGCAGTTAAGCCAGCAGAATCACAAACATGCACATATACAACTCAAGGCGCACAAAACCTTGAAGGAAGTTCAGGCACTTCAACTCAATCTGGCGGCGCAGGACAGGCTGAAACAGCTGGAGAAGGTCCAGCTCCTGCAGAAACTGCTGCAGCTCCAACAGCTCCAACAGGATTAGCTGCAATCACTGGTGATGTTATTGCAAATGGCGTCAAAAGCAAGTATTCTGTAGGTGGATTTGCATTAGTATTGATTGTTATATTAGTGTTTTATTACTACAGGAAATTTCATAAAAGAAAATAAATTTAAGGCAAATAAGGATATTAAAAATGGATAACAAAAAACTTGGCTTTATTATCCTGTCTTTCAGTATGCTGGCAGCTCTATTGGCATTTGGCTTTATGGGTTCATTGAACAGCAGGACTGGTTATTTGCAATGTTATCCAACGCAGGAATGCCAGATGGTTCAGTCTTTGACAAACTTATCACATATAGCTGTTGGTCTAATCTCTTTTATTGCCGCGCTTGGAATTTATCTTCTGTTTTTCAGCGTCAGCGAGCAGGCTGTATTGGACAGATTAGAGGAAGAAAAAAATCTAAAAATAGAGCAGGAGAAATTTGAATTAATGTTAAAGTCTATGGATGACAGTGAAAAAACGGTGCTCAGGGCAGTCAGGGAGCAACAAGGTATCACGCAATTAAGCCTCCGCTATAAAACAGATTTGTCAAAGGCAAAGCTGAGCCAAATACTAACCAGTTTTGAAGAGAAGAATTTGATAAAAAGGGAGTCTCAGGGAAAAACTTATTCTGTGCATTTGCTTGACAATTTAGGCACAAATTTGAATAACTGATTAGAAATTCTATGGATTCTAGGTTTGATTATTAGAAAAACAAAAGTTTTAAAAAGAACTTGGATATTGAGATTTACATGAAACAAGAAATGGTTCAAATACCAAGGAAACAATATGAAGAGCTATTGGAAGAAGTAGGTATATTAAGAAATCCTGATATGATGGAAGCCATTAGAGATAGTGACGAAGCCAAGAAGAAGGGCATAAAGACTTGGAAACTTGAAACTCATCCATAAACTTTGTGAGAGCCAACAGCTGCGACAACAATTTCTTTTTTCTCATCATCAATTTCGTAGACCATTCTAATGTCTCCGCCTAAAGAACAACTCCATTTACCCTCCAGTTTGCCTTTCAATTTGTGAGCATCCAAATGTTTTCTTGGTTCTTCCATCAATTTTTCTAATTTTGCGGGTATTCCCTCTCTTGAACGAAGAGCTTCATAATATTGTTTTTCTGCCTTTTTGCTTCTAGTTGTCAATTTATACATTCAGTTAAAGAGCAATTATTATAATATAAAAACATTGTTATAAGATAAAAAAGATTCTATGGACCCAAGGTTTGATTATGGAACATTAATGGCTATCATAAGGGAAGATGGACTTTCAAGAGAAGAATTTTTTGAGATTCTTGAAAAATAAAATTTGTTAGAGATTTAATAGATACTAGAAGTGATTATTAGAAAAATATATAGCAGTTTTTTACTGGCCTTGTTGTTGAAGTTCGTCTAAAATTGTTTCAAGTCCTTTCAAATGTTCTAATTCCGGACTTTCGATATCCTGTACTTGCAACCCCAATTGACCTTCTGGAGTACCTCTTAATTTATTAATTCTTCTCGCTATTCTGGCTCGCAGTTTGTCCGATTCGGCCATATAAAGTGGTGGAAGTTCACCTTCTCCGGCATATACTATTTGGCCGTCTTTTGTCCTACCAACGATATTGCCAGGGGAATCTGATACTGCCCAGGAATGTGGTCTTAAGGTATTAAATACACGAATTGCAGCTTCTAATTGTTCAGAAGTTACCCTAGGTATTACAGATTGTAATCTTTCGAGGTATTCATCTCTAAGAATTCTAAATCTCTGAACTTCGCTTAAAGCTTCATATGGAACTGTGCTGTGTGTACTCATTTTATTTAATATATTTTAATACTAATCGACTTTAATTTATAAATCTTTTGATTCTTCACCACTCTTCAATGAACTTAAATTTCTTTATAAATTAAAATCTTATTTTTCCATACTGAAAATAACCTATTTTCTAATTATTTTTCATTAGTATACCAGTATACAAAAACGTTACATTTATATACTAGTTCATATATTGAGAATACTCCAAATTTTAAAAATTATTTAAAAACTCTGAGGTGTATTAAAAATGGGAATGGATTTTGTTATCGAGAGTGCGCTTAAGCAGGGAGTAGCGCAAAATGAAGACTTGCAGGTGGGCCATGCAAACATTAAAGTTATAGGCTGCGGAGGAGCTGGCAGCAATATGGTAAGCTGGCTTTATAGGAAAGGCATTAGAGGCGCTGAGATCCTTGCCTGTAACACAGACAAGCAGCATTTGGAAATAACAGAAGCTGACAAGAGATTTCTAATCGGAAAAGAGCTAACTAGAGGACTAGGCTGCGGCGGATTTCCAGACAAGGGAAACAAAGCTGCACAGGAAAATATTCAGGAAATCAAAGAAGTCCTAAAAGGCGCTGACATGGTATTTGTATGCGCAGGAATGGGCGGAGGAACAGGAACAGGAGCTGCTCCGGTTGTAGCTCAGACTGCAAAGGACGGCGGTGCGATTGTAATTGGCACAGTCACAATGCCGTTTAAAATAGAAAGAGCAAGAATTGACAAGGCAGAATTTGGATTGCAGCAATTAAGGCAAACTTCAGACACAGTTATTGTTATTGACAACAACAGGCTGGTCAACATTGCAGGAAACTTGCCAGTCCAGCAGGCATTTGCTGTTGCAAATGAGCTGGTCGCAACAATGATAAGAGGTATTGTGGAAACAATCGCGGTTCCATCACTAGTTAACCTAGACTATGCTGATGTCAAAGCGATTATGCAAGACGGCGGAGTTGCAGCTATCGGTGTTGGCGTTTCAGACACAACAAACAGGGTAGATGAAGCTGTCAAAGGCGCTTTATCAAACCCATTATTGGAGATAAGCTACAAAGGCGCAACAGGCGCTTTAATCCATGTTGAAGGCGGCCCTGACATGACACTTGATGAAGTCAACAGGATAGGGGAGCTTGTCACAGAAAGCCTTGACACAGATGCAAATGTCATCTGGGGAGCAAGAGTCTCTGAAAGCATGAAAGGAAAGCTGGCTGTAATGACAATTATTACAGGAGTTAATTCGCCGTGGATACTTGGCAAGGCAGACAAGAAAACAAGAGTGCTTGAGGCAAAAAGATTCAGCGATGAACTGGGAATTGATTACTTCACGGATTAAATTTTTTATTTTTTAAAATTTTATTGATTTTATTATTGGAATTGCCCTATTGTCACGGCAAGAAGCACAAAACACATCAATAAATTAAACATTACTAAACTCACTAACCATTTAACAAAATATAGTAAAGAATAATCTAATAATAACTCAACAATTAAAAAGGTGATTTTTATGTCAGTCGATGAAGAAAAAATTGTTAAAAAAATGGTGGCAGAAATTGCCGACTCGAATGAGAAATTCATGGGAAGCCAATCCCAAGACATAGAAAATTTCAAGAGAATTGTTCCAGTTCTTTTGGAGAAAGGCATAGACAATGTTAATCTATCAATGTTTGATGAAGTCACAAAATCAAAATTATTGAATGCTTTAGGCGAAGAATACATAAGAAGGGGCAGCATGAATGATGCAGTTAAAGCATTTATTCTGGCAGGCAACAGGCAAAGGTTGGTTGAGGTTGGCGAGCATTATGAGGAAGTTGGATTGTTCGGAAACGCAATTGACACTTACAGACTGGCTGATGCAAATGACAGCCTGTTGAAAATCGGAAAAAAATGCCTTGAAAACGGACACTTCGCAGATGCAATAAAATCTTTCAGATTATGCAAC
>CAYOWR010000016.1:0-9626 GCA_964407725.1 uncultured Methanosarcinales archaeon | reverse complement strand
TCGTCCATAACTTTGGATTTGCCTGGCTTGCTGAAAGGCACGTTTGCAGATATCTACTCTTATGCTTCGCCAGAAGCTCAAAAACAGGCAATAGGCAAACTGGCTGAAGCCTGTTCTGCCTTTGACAACAGCAACGCAGTTTCAATGCAGCAAATATGCACCAACACCAGTATTCTTGAGCAGATGAAATATAATTGCAATGAATACAGGGAGTTGAAAAGAAAAGGCTATGCTATTGAAAATGAGCTAGAAATGGAGGAAAGCTGCTTGCAGATTGAATCAGGAGATATAGAAAAACAATGCGATGAAATGAAAAAAAGTTATTTGCAGCCGGACTTAAGCAGAATAGGTGTTTTGTGCAAAGATTACAAAAACGGAAGGATAAATGACAGAGAATTTTTTTATCTTACGCTAAGCAGTCCCTTAGGCAAAGGCATAGAACTGCCAGAATTCAATTTGCTTGAAAAATACAACAGGATAGTAAATACCCTAAACAAAAATAAAATTCTGTATTTTGTTATGTTTCTTATTCTTGGTCTTTTATTATTCCTGATAATAAGGGATTTCACTTTATTCTATTCCGAGATAATAAGGATAATATTGAGCATAGGCTTGCTCATAATGATTCCTTATTTTGGCATATTGCTGTATGACAAACTTGTGGGCATTGATACAAGTTATTTCCTTGGCAGCATGTTTGGCTTTGCAGATTTATTTGATTTCAAAGCTGCTATAAGCTTGATCTTACTATTGTTTTTAAGGACATATAATGACTTTATTGTTACAGTCGGATTAGTCTTTTTGACTGGTGGAATTATTGGGAAAATTTATTTGTCAGTTTTGAGAAAAAGGCATGAGGTGAAGCCTGTGGATAAAAAAATTGAACGTAAGAAAAAATAGCTAAAATTTCATTGCCCTTAATTTTTTTGTCCTTTCGGCAGTTGAAGGGTGTGACATAAACATCTTGAGGAATGCTCCTCCCCTAAAAGGGTTCTGGATAAATAAATGAGCAGTTGCATGAGTTCCAAACCTCATCGGGTTTATGTCAACATTCTTTTCTATTTTTTCCAAGGCATCTGCCAGATGATGCCCATTTCTTACTGTTTTTGCTCCTGTTTCGTCTGCAAGATATTCTCGACTTCTTGAAATTGCAAGCTGGATCATTGAAGCAACAATTGGGGTTATTATTGCCAAAAGCAGCAATCCAAAAATATTTCCTCTATTGTCATCATCTCCGCCAAACATTGCAGACCACATGAACATATTGCCTATATATGAAATAATTCCTGCAATAGTTCCTGCTACAGTCGAAATTAAAATGTCCCTATTTTTAATATGAGCAAATTCATGGGCAATAACACCTTTTAATTCCTCTTCACTTAATAGCTTCAAAATGCCATCTGTTGCTGCAACTGCTGCGTGATTTTTCGAGCGGCCGGTTGCAAACGCATTCGATGAATTTGTTGGAATCACATATACTTTAGGCATAGGCAAATTGCTTAGATGTGCTATTTCCTTGACTATATTATACAGCTTAGGATACTCTGATTGCTTTGCCTCTTTTGCCCTGTACATCCACAAGACAATTTTGTCAGAAAACCAATATGAGACAAAATTCATTATTCCTACAAATATCAATGCAAAATAAAATCCAACCCTTCCAAAAAAGAAGTTTCCTATGAAAAGCAATAGTGCTGTAAGCAGTGCGAGCAATACTGCTGTTTTAAGCTGATTCTTTATTGTCATAGTAAAAATATAAGTGCTTCTGGTTTAAAAATTTAATGGGAAAACTTTATAAATGCAATAAAATCAAATATTTGAAGGTGGTTTTTTAATGTCCAATGTTGTTTTATGGGTTGTAGTTGTCATATTAGCACTTGTTGTTTTATATGTGGTTTATCTATTCAACAGACTGATTGCTCTGCGCAACAGAGTGGATAATGCATGGAGCCAGATAGATGTGCAATTAAAAAGAAGGTATGATTTAATACCCAACCTTATAAATACAGTAAAAGGCTATATGAAGCATGAAAGAGGTGTTTTGACAGAAGTGACAAAGATGAGGTCAAAGCTTATATCTGGTGATATTAAAGAAAAAGCTAAGGCAAGTGATATGATTACAAGCGCATTGAAAACAATATTTGCAGTTGCTGAAAACTATCCAAAATTAATGGCTTCAGAAAACTTCAAGATGCTTCAGGAAGAATTGTCAGGGACAGAAAGCAAGATTGCTTATTCAAGGCAATTCTACAATGACAATGTTTTGGAACTAAACAACAAAGTGCAGCAATTCCCAAGCAATGTAATGGCTAATATGCTTGGCTTTAAAGTTAGAGACTTTTTCAAGACAGAAGAAGCTGAGAAAAAGGCTGTAAAAGTAGAATTCTAGCATGGCAACTTTATACGACAATATAGCATCAAACAAGAGAAAATCCATTTTTTTGATTCTTATTTTCTTTATAATAATTTCACTTCTTGGCTACACTTTTGGATTGTATTTTGGCGATGTTTTCATTGGATTGGCTGTTTCTATTGTTATATCGGTTATAATGACTCTTATCGGGCTTTATTCCGGAGACAAGCTTATTTTGGGAATGAGCCATGCTGTTGAGGCTGACAGAAAAAAATATCCTCACCTTGTAAACGCTGTAGAAGGCTTGGCAATTGCTTCTGGAATTCCAACTCCAAAAATATATGTCATAGAGGATTCTGCGATTAATGCATTCGCAACAGGCAGAGATCCAGAACACGCTTCTGTAACCGTAACAACCGGCGCAATTGAAAGATTAAAGAGGGATGAGCTTGAAGGGGTAATATCGCACGAACTAGCCCATATAAGGAACTATGATATAAGGATGATGATGCTTGTTGTTGTTTTGGTTGGCATAATTGCATTATTAAGTGATATGTTTTTGAGGAGTGTTTTTTACAGCAGAAGGAGGAGAACTTCTTCAAGAGGCGGAGGCGCAATAATGCTGATTATCATTGTATTAGGGCTTGTATTGGCTGTTTTGTCCCCTTTAATAGCGCAATTGATAAAGCTTGCTGTAAGCAGACGAAGAGAATATTTAGCAGATGCTGACGGTTCTTTAATCTCAAGAAATCCTGATGGATTGGCAAGAGCATTATTGAAGATAAAGAATGATAAAGAGCCGTTAGTTGAGGCTGCAAATAAGGCAACTGCACATCTTTTCATAGAGAATCCATTAAGGACATTTGGAGGCAAGATAAATTTCTTATTTCACACCCATCCGCCGATAGATGAAAGAATCAAAAGGCTAAAGAGCTTCTAAATAAGAAGTAAGGCCTTCTATCTGCCTTAATTTAGTTTTTTTGAACAGGAATTCCCTTAACTGATTATTGACTTTGACGCCATGTCTTTGCAGGTTTGTGTTGAGCCTTGCATATATCTGTTTTCCTTTTTTGTCTAAATCTGTTAAAATGATGCATTCATCGTTAGAATTAGCTATTTCCTCAACAATTTGAAACAATGGCTTTTTGTTTAATTCAACAATGTTATTGATTCCGATTTTATTTAATGCTATTCTGTCTTTTTTGCCTTCAACAATAACTAAAATATTCAAATCCTTTATTTTTTCAATTGTTTTATTAAAGTCTGTCAATAATTCATTCATTGACAATAATTATAGCCTGCTTATTAATATAGTTTTCCTCAAAAATAATAACAATTAAATAACAAAAAACATTCCCAATAGCTATGATTCCTTTAAGTGTTTCATTAAGCCATTATAAAAGAGCAGATATTCAAGAAGAAATTATTGGAAATGCAAAAGACAGGGAAGTAATTGCAAAATTCAATGATAATTTCGGCAAAAGGCCTGATGTTCTAAGAAATCCGAATGATATTTTGGAGCTCGCAAAGCAAGGTGCAACATCATTTCATGCTTCCGAGGAATTGTGGAAAAATCCTTTGCAACTAGACACTTCTATGAAAAAGCATGAGCTAGACAGGCTAAGAATAGGCTGGGATTTGATAATTGACATTGATTGTGATGTATTTGATTACTCAAAAATTGCAGCTGATTTGGTAATAAAAGCTTTGAAATTTCATAAAATAATGTCAATCTCGTGCAAATTCTCTGGCAACAAAGGATTTCATATTGGAGTTCCATTTGAGGCTTTTCCAGAAAAGATAAGAGATGAATACACAAAAAACCTTTTTCCAGATGCTCCGAGAACGATTGCATTTTACTTGAAGCAGATGATTATGGAGGAATTTGGCAGCAGAATCCTAAAGTTTGAGAAAAATGATTTTGGGGCTGTACTGCAAAAGACAGGGAAACAGGCAAAGGAAGTTTTATATGAGCATAACAAGGCTAAAAAATTTAATCCAGAATCTATATTGCAGATGGATACTTTGCTTATATCTCCAAGGCACCTTTACAGAATGCCTTATTCTCTTCACGAGAAATCTGGCTTGGTTTCAACGCCATTAAATCCAGAAAAAGTCTTGCTGTTCAGAAAAGAGTTTGCTTTGCCAAAAAATATGAGGATAAGCAAACATAGTTTTCTTGAAAAGGAAAAAGCAGAGTCAAATGAGGCAAAGCAATTGCTTACAGAAGCGCTTGATTTCAGCATAAAACAGGATGAAATCAGCCTAACAGAACGAAAAGATTTTGCAGCTCCTGAAAAGGCCTTGCCAGAGGAATTATTTCCGCCATGCATAAAAATAATATTGAATGGGCTTGAGGATGGGAGAAAAAGAGCTTTATTTATTTTAGTAAACTACTTTACTTCAATTGGATGGGATTATGAAATGATAGAAAAACGGCTTCGAGAGTGGAATACAAAAAACAGGGAGCCATTAAGAGAGGTTTATTTGCTTGGCCAGCTAAGGTATCATAAGCAGCAGCAAAAAAAGATTTTGCCGCCAAATTGCCCAAAAAGGATCAATAATGCTCCTTTAATTAACCAGCAGAATTATTACACAGACCTAAGAATATGCAAGCCAGATAATTTCTGCGCAAAAATAAAGAACCCTGCTCAATATACAACAAGAAAAGCATTTCTGATTAATAAGGCAAAATCAAAGAAAAAAGGATAGTATAATTTTTTGTATACTTAAGCAAAGCTTTTTATAGGGTTATTAGTTGAGTTAGAATAATGGAAACAGCTAGAAGAATATACAAAAATGCCATGTATTTAGGCATTGCGGAAGTAGTCTCAAAGATTTTGCAGTTTGTTATTATGCTTTACGCTGCAAAGCTTTTGAGCAAAGAATATTTCGGAAAATTCAGCTTTGCATTGTCATTATCCTTAATAGCCATAGTGCTTGCCGACTTGGGAATAAATACACTGCTTGTAAGAGAGATTGCAAGAAAAAAGGAAACTGCCAGCAAATATTTCATTAATGCCTTTTTAGCTAAAGTTATTTTATCTTTTATAACATACTTACTTATAGTTGTATTCTTAAATGTACTAAAATATCCTTATGACACAAGGCTAATAGTTTATATAATATGGATTTTTACAATACTTTCAAGTTTCACTGAATTGTTCTACTCTATCTTCAGGGCATTTGAGATGATGTTTTATGATGCATTTTTGAAAATTTTGAGGATGACATTACTGACAATCTTCAGCCTTTATGTCCTATTCAGAGGCTATGGGGTATTTGCTTTCAGCTACAGCTTTGTTTTTGTCGAGATAATAGTCTTAATTTGCGCATTCGTCATTGCCATAAAAAACTTCATTAAGCTGGACTCCATGATCAATATGAATATAATTAAATCCCTGCTGAAAAAGGCATTGCCTTTTGGCTTGGCATTTGTCTTTGGCAGCATCTATTTCTATATTGGGAGCGTAATGCTTTCCAAAATTAGAGGAGATGAAGAAGTTGCAATATACAGCGTGGCTTATAATTTTGCATTAGCAATAATTTTTATACCAACAGTCTATACAAATGCAATTTACCCTGTTCTTTCAAGATACTATAAAGAATCAAAAGAAAAGCTTAATCTGCTTTACGAAAAATCATTTAAATATCTTTATATTATTGGCCTGCCAATATCAATTGGATTGTATCTGCTTTCAGCAAGAATAATAGATTTTTTCTATGGTAAAACTTATGCTGGAGCAGTAATTGCATTGCAGGTAATATCCTGGTATCTTTTTATAAAATTCCTGAATTTTCTTCTTGGAATTATGCTTTCCTCAACAGATAATCAAAATAAGAGAATGCTTAGCCAAGGCGCAACAGCTATTTTTAACGTTGTATTAAATCTTGCCTTAATACCTAGTATCGGATATGTAGGTGCTGCATGGTCTACATTTTTTACAGAGATATTCTTATTCTTAATGTATTATTGGTATGTTTCAAAGAAACTTTACTTTTATAATTTCAGCAATATTTTAGTCAAGCCAATAATTGCTGTTCTTGTTATGTTTTTATTCATTAAATTTGCGAATCTTGAATTATTTTTTACGATTTTGTTTTCTGCTGCTGTTTATTTTGCAGTATTGCTTATACTAAAAACTTTCGATAAAAAGGATTACTTGATATTAAAAAATATTTTTGCTGATGAAAAACTACAACAAAATAGATGATTTTTACATAGAAAATGAGGAAAAAAATTTAATCAAGCATATTATACCTAAGTATTATGTAGACCATAATGAAATAGACATACGTTATGCACTAAGATTTTTGCAGAATGAGCTTAATGAACTTCTTGGCTCATTTGTTAATGGCGGATTCTCATATAAAGGTTATATGCTGTACCCTTTAGTTAGCGATGTATCCAAAGAAAATATTAAAAGCTTAAGAAGGCTGAAAAACATTGCGATTTTTTTGAATGATAATGGCTACAATTTCTCAAAAAGCATCCAGAAATATAAAGATAATATTAAAAGCAGAGATTTTGCAATAATTCTATCATCTTTGTACGAGGATTACTCGTCAATAGAAAGCAAAAAAACATTTAAAATAAAAAAACCGGAATGCGAAGAGCTGGACTTAAGCGATTATAAAAAACCGGACCTGGATTATTTAAGCCCATTAAACGAGCTAAAAAATTATGCTAACAGTAAATTAAAATCCTACTTGACTGGATTTTATCTTCATGGAAGCTTGGCCACAATAGATTATGTGAAAGGATGGAGTGATGTTGACACTTTAAGCATTATTTCAAAGAAGACGATAAGCAATCCAAATGCATTATTAGAGTTAAGAAACATGTTTTACTACATGAGGTACTTCTTTTACAGGATAGATCCCCTGCAGCATCACGGCAGCACTATAATAAGCGAATATGATATGGAAAATTACTGCCAAGCCTATTTTCCCACTGCAATTTTTAAATATTCTAAATCTTTTTTAAAAAATGACAAAGCAATCAAATTTAGTGCAAGAGACTTTTCAAGCGAAGCATTAAGAAGCTTGTTCTGGCATGTAAGCTACTTCAGAAAGATAAACTCAATAAACTTTAGTCCAGGAATCTATGAAACTAAAACATTGCTTCATTACATCACATTGTTTCCTGCAATTTACTTGCAGGCAAAGGGCAAACCCATGTACAAAAAATTTGCATTTAACATTGCAAAAAAAGATTTTAAGAAAGAAGATTGGAAAGTAATAGATGATATAAGCTCTATACGAAGAAATTGGAATTCTAGTGGAGTTTTTCCTTTTATTAATTTATTTTCAGGAATGAATCCTTTATTGTACTACCAAATAAATTCAAGACTTATGGATTTATTTAAAGATATAAAAAAAGAAAATAAAATTGGCATCAAGGATATAACAAAAGGTATGCTCAATCTCTCTGAAGCAGCGTGGAGCAAAATAAAAAATGAAAGCAAAGTATAGTTTTTACAATATACCAAAAAAATATAGCGTGGATGATTACAAAGAGGCTGTTAGTTTTATCATAAGAAAATACTCTAAAGTAGTTGGTTTAACATCAATTTACAACTGGGGGGGTTCATTGACTCCAGGAATTTCTGACCTTGATATTATTTTTGTTTTTAAGAATGGCAAGATTCCTGCAATGCCATTGTCCAAAAGGATTTTTTATATCTTAAATGATAAGAATAGATACATCGCGAGGCATCCGTTTTTTTATATTGATGAGCAGTCCTTCCAAAACATAAGGTATATTTATCCAGATTCAAAATTTGCGCTTC
Organism: uncultured Methanosarcinales archaeon; assembly: GCA_964407725.1. GTDB lineage: Archaea > Nanobdellota > Nanobdellia > Woesearchaeales > GW2011-AR4. The sequence goes on along the minus strand of CAYOWR010000016.1, from coordinate 1,481 downwards.
TTCACGGAAAAAATATAAGAATAAAAAAGCCGTCAAGAAGGGATGTTAATCTTTCCAGAATCGCGCTGGTGAGCGATATAACAATGAGGCACTATCCTCGGGATTTCCTTGAGCAGGAAATAATAAAAAATGTTAATGCAAGAGACATGCTGCTAAGGTTAAATTCTTTGAAATACAGCATAAGAACAATGGAGCTTATCACAAAAGTAAAAAATAAAGGATTTGCCAATAAAGTAAAGCAAATTGAGGAGCTTAGAAGAAATTGGTTTGATAAGAACAATTTTAGCCTTTTAGCCTCGCTAAATGAAGATGCTGCAAGAATTGGAATGAATCTTGCTGAGAATCTTAAAAATTTTTTAGTCTCTAACAATTTAGTCAAAATTTATTCCGGCGATAGGTTTGAATATAATGGAGCGAGAAACGCTACATTATTTATAAAAAATTGGAGTATGGAAAAAGCGATTAGAGATATGTCCGAACTGATAAAAAACAAGAAGCGATTTTATTCAATTTTGCCTATAGAGCTTGCTCCGCAACTAATCGAATATTCGAAGCACAAAGGGCCTATAACAAACTATATTAAAGAAAGATTAAGCGGAAATCTAAAGTATGAGTTGAAGTATTCTAACATTATTAAGAAAAGGGCGTTTATTCTTAACAAACAGGCAGAACTGGCTTCTTCATTAAAACATTCTGACTTTGTTGCATTTTTTGATTTTGGGTATAGAAACCTATCTGGAATAAATAATATTATGTTGAATTTTCTAAAAAGCCTTAGGGATTAATTTCCATATCTTGTTGGCCACCTTTTCTTCAGCTCATTGTAAATATAGGAAAATTCTTCAAAGTTTGTATTTTTATCATTTATTTTCTCCATAATCATCGTAAATTTGAAATTACCATCAAAATTCCTGAAATATTCTGTGACTTTGAATCCAATGAACTGGAAATATGTTTCATACAGACTGCTTATCACGCTTCCATTTGCATGCAGACTAAACCCATTCTTCTTTGTTATATTTGCATAAACAGCATAAAGCTCAAAGCCAGAAAAAACGTCAGAATGCTTCTCGTATTTTATTCCGGAATTGCTGTCCATAAGCTCGTTGCTGAAGGTTATGTCATATTTTTCATTTATATAGTTATTCCAGTTCTTTAGTTTTATAGCATTCTCTCCTGCTATTGGAATTGAATTATTTTTTACTTTATCAGGCACTATTGCCCCTAGTTCTTCCAAAAAATCTAGATGCACAGTTCCTTTCGGATTCAGCTCAAAGATTGTCAAGCCGGATAATATTTTATCTTTTAGCAAAGCCTCTTTTATCTCTTTTGCTTTTGAGCCATCGAGCTTGAAATCATTCATTTTGTCATCAAAAACTATTAATGGATCTAAAGTCTCGAAGAAATCACCTAAGCGGTTTTTCTTGATGTATGCACTGTTCATTATTTCAAATAATAAAGGATCATAGCTTGTATTTGTG
>CAYOWR010000015.1:0-9740 GCA_964407725.1 uncultured Methanosarcinales archaeon | reverse complement strand
AAAATTCCATTGGAATTTTTTAGGACATAGATTTGCTAACTTCCTCGTATTACTCGGAAGTAACCAGTTACGCTTACTTGTTGAATACCAGAGCCATGAGGGGCACCCATTCTACTCAGGAGGGCGCATGGGTCTCATATTTTTAATTTAAAATAAATTGATGGTTTAGACTTATTTTAATTTTAAACATAAGGAATGCTCTCATGGAATTTTATCCCATAAACAAAAATATAACTCCAGAACAGTCCTTTTTTTCTTGTCACAAAAACAGAAAATCCAGCTTCTCTGAATATTCTCTCAATCATCTTGTCATTTGAAAGCCAAGCTACATTAGGGATCATATTAAAGAAGTCAGCATAATCTACAAATACAATTTTACCGCCATAAGGCAGTAATTCCCTTATTTCTTTCAGCACTTTCTTAACATCCTGAAGATAGCCCATCATGCCTATGCTGACAACAGCATTTACATGCGGTATTGATGGATGCACTCTATTAACTTGATGCTCATCATGAATTACTATAACGTGTTTGTGGCCTCTTTTCAACATCCTTCTTTTTGTGATTAACAAATCCCTTCTTGACAAATCGGTAGCATAAACCCTGCCATTTGGCTTGACAGCCTCTGCAAGATGCAAAGTGAAAGTACCAACAGAACATCCAAATTCCAGCACTTTTTTATTTTTGATGTCACCAAGCAGAGTTAGTATTTCTTTTCTCACATATTTTGGAAGTATAAATTTTTCAGATAATAAGGTAAAATATGCTAAAAAATCATTCATTCTTATTATTATGTCAGGATTATAGTATATTTCAAGAAGTAAATATATTGGAATTCCAACAAACAATAAAGAAAAGCCTAATTTCAAGATTTTTATTGCATCATAATTCATACTCAAATCTTGGTAAATCCAAGAGTAAAGCACATATACTACAAGGGACATAAGTAAAAGGGAACTTATTTTTGCAAAAGGAACTCTAAAATTTCTTTTTATGTCAGGTTCTTTTTTTCTAAGTATTGGCACTGCAAGTATAATAAAAAAATACATTAAGAAGCCAAGTGGCAGCAATAAGGTTAGCAGCTCTTTATATTTCCCAAAAACCATTGCAAAAATCAGAAGCGTAACCAAAGTCTGAAATATTATTGCTTTATATGGTGTCTTATATTTTTCATGAATATCGCTAAGCTGTGCAATAAACAGCTTGTCTCTGGCCAAAGCAAGAATAAGCCTGGGCATTGTCACAATGCCACTGGCTGCAGAACCTATAAGAGCTATAAATATGCCAACATCAATGAACCTCATTCCTATATTACCAAACAAGCTTCCAGCAACAATGGACAATGGAGCAGCTGATTCAGCCAAAGTTGCAAATGGTATCAAGCCTAATGAAACAAATGTAACAAGAACTCCAAGTATGCCGACGATTATAGTGCCTATTATAATAGCCCTAGGTATGGTTTTTTCCGGCTCTTGCGTTTCTTCCGAAAGATAAGTTGCACTCTCCCATCCGAAAAAGCTTTCTGCCATAAAAAATATTGTAACAAAAACTGAAGTAAACCCAAATGAGAAAAATGGGCTGTAATTTGAGAAATTGATATTGAAGAGCCCAGGCAAAATAATTGCTAAGAGCACAGCCACAGCTGTGAATGCAAAAACAACAAGCAAAAATGCGCTGGCCTCTACTCCAAAAAAAGCGACTAAGTTCAGCAGTAAAATAAAGATTATGCTAATGCCAATTTTCAGCCAAAAATTAGGTCCTGGAATCAAGTAATCGATGGCAGCGATAACAAGCAGTGCTGTAGCCAAGTTGCTGACAATCCATGCAGTCCACCCCATCAAAAACGAGAAAAATCTGTTATAAGCATGCTTGCTAAACTCGTATATGCCTCCTGCTTTGGGGTACATTGAAACAAGCTCTGCAAAGTAAAAGCTAATGTAAAGGGCTATAAGGCTGAGAATAATCCAAGCAAGTATGGAAGCGTTTCCAGAATAACTGGATGCTAAGCCTGCGCCAAAAAAAAGGCCAGTGCCCATTATCGAGCCGATAGATAGTGACAATATAGTCCAAAAGCCCAGCACCCTCTTTAGCTCTGCCATAAGATAAATTTCATCTCTATATATTTAAAATAATTGTTTATACTTGAATGTGGTAATAAAATATCTTTAAATAAAATCCATTGAGTCAAAAAAATCTGGAATAAATCAATAACAAGAAAATTGGAAATAAACTAATGCAATCCCTAACGTAATACTGACAATAATAAAATAAATAAATCAATCTTTAACGACCTCTTTAAGCAAAGGTGATAGAGATGATTCGTTAGTATATTGTAATCGCAAATGATAGAACTATGAGGGGCACCCATTCGACGAATACTGCGCATGGGTCTCATATTTTTGATTTATTATTTGATTGATTGAATTGACTCTTCTCTTTCTTTACAAATACATTTATATATGGAGTAACTATACTAAAATTCATGAAAATAATGATGGTCGAAGGAAGGTACAAAGGAAAAATTGATTTGTCAAATTTAGATGCTTCTGTAATGCCAAAAAAGATAGGACTTGCAACTACAGTCCAATTTATAGACTATATTGATGAGATAAATAACTATCTTTCAACTAAAGGAAAAAATGTATTTATAGGCAAAGCAAGGCAAAAATATGAAGGACAGTTGCTAGGCTGTGATGTGAATGGAGCAGAAGAGATAAGCGAAAATATAGACGCTTTTCTTTACATAGGAACTGGGGTGTTTCATCCATTAGGTATTTCCCTTAAAATTGATAATGATGTGTTTTGCTATGACCCGATCAGCGCAGTTTTGACAAAAATTGATAAAACCCAAGTTGAAAGGTACAACAAAAAAAGAAAGGCAGCTTATGTCAAATTCCTTGAGGCTTCTGAGATAGGAATACTTGTCTCTTTAAAGCCCGGCCAGAATAATTTCAAGAAAGCTATTGAACTAAAGAATAAACTTAAGGAGAAGAATTGTTATATTTTTGCATTCGATACCTTGGATTTTGGCCAGTTAGAGAACTTTCCGTTTGTGCAGTGCTGGGTAAACACGGCCTGCAGCAGAATACTTGATGATTACGAGAAATTCACAAAGCCATTGGTTGATTTAAGTGATATAGAAAAAATAGAAATGGTAACACTGAAAATCAAATAGCTATTTCTTTTTCTTGCTCTCTGTCAAAGCAAAGACAATATTCTTAAGCTCATTCAGTTGCTTTTTTGATACATCCACAATAACGCTGAGCAGTATAAACATCACCAGCAAAGTAAGCCAGCTGAAAATCGCTATTATCATATACCAGCTTATCTTTCCGGCCTCTGCCTGGTATGCCTGATTTATGAGCTGAAAGCCGAGGATAGATGCGCCTATCCCAACAACCAATAGAACAATGTCAAAAATGCTTATCTTGCTTTCTGGCATGAAATTACCTCTTTGGGCAAACACATTAAAGCTATTATTTAAACTTTCCCATTATGGCTTTTTTCTGAAGAATCCAAAAGCTACAATAGCAGCAATAACCAATATGACAATTCCGCCAAAAATGATAAGGAAAAGCGCTGGCGTCCTCAAATAACGGAAATTTTGTGCTGTAGATGTAAATTCTGTAGTTTCTTCCTCTCCTTCAGGCGTTTCTTCGATTTCTGCTGTTTCTTCAGTTTCTTCTTCATCAGTTTGCGCTTCCGAACTTTGGTCACTTATTATTTCTCCACCGCAATCTTTTACTATAAGGCTCTCTGTTTTTTGGTCAAACAACACAATATTTTTCCAATATAAGTTAAATAAAATAGGATAAGTTCCTGCTCTTATAGAACTTGGCACTATAAAATTTAAATTTTTGTTGTATATTTTCTCCTCTTCGCTTGCTTCATTTGAAGATTCTAAAAATATATTAGAATCCTTGGAATTTAATTTTAAGGAATCTGATTTAAACTCAAAAGCAAGCTGATTTTCTGCATTTGAGCCAACATTCATTATATCTGCTGCAATCTTTAATTTGCGGTCGCATTCTACTATGCTGGGGTTCAAAAATATTCTTGTAATTCTTATATCATGGCTCTGCTTTTTGACCTCGAGCCTTAGCCTTAATTCATCCCCATAGAATGTATTATTCTTGTCTTCGCCTTCTGCCTCTATAATTGTGTTATATGTAATAGCATCTACTTCAAGAGGTATGCTAAATTTTATATCAAACCTGTAATCATCACCTGGTTCTAAGTCAAAGTCTAAGCTGTCTTCTTCCATATCAGCTCCATCATCTATTTCTTCTATGGTTGCTCTTGCAAATACGCCTTTTATTGTAGGATCCTCTCCCAGAAATGTATTTTCTACTCTTATAGTAAAAGTGACATTTGAGCCTGGCAATATATCTGCGTCTATTTTTGAGTTGTTGGTTAAACTGACGGTAGTGGAATCTATTCTGTCCCTATTTTCAACCCTATACGTATATGCTTCATCATAATCCACATGCACATCTATTTCAGTTATCTTAAGACCTTGTGCGTATGTGATTGGAACTAATAAAAACAGGGTCATTGCAATAATAATTGCCAATTTCATTGTTGTAATTATTATATAGTAGTTATTTTCTCTATTTAAAGGTATCGAAAATTAAGCGTTTTTGGATTTCATGCAGAAGAAAATAACATCATTACCTTCATCAACGATATTATTGATATCAAAATTTTCTTCTATTAGCTTCTTGATGAAACTAAACTTTTTTGATTTTTTAAATATGCTCAATACAAAATAAGAATTGCCTACTCTTTTCATCTCATTAATCGATTTTGAAATATCTTCAAAATTATGAAGTGAAGTAACAGATATTACGTATTCAAATGAATTGTTTTTAAATGGCAAATTTCCAGCTGTGCCAAATATTTTTTTATTATTCTTATTTTGCTTTAATAGGTATTTGCTTGAATCAATGCCAACAACAAAGCAGTCAAAGCCAGAAGAAATGCCGGTGCCGCAACCTACATCTAGTATTCTTGTGCCTTTGTTTATCTTAATGTGTCTTTTAATTATATCTAACTTATTTATTTGTTCCTCTAGGTATAGTTCATTGTATCCTTCTGCTATAATATCATAATACCCCATATATGGAAGTTATGGCTTATTGTTTAAAAATATTTATTAATTGTTGCCAAAAAAAAGATTTAAAAAGGGGTGTATAATTCTAATTTCTGGTGATTAGTTTTGAAAAGAATATTTTTTATTTTAGTTTTAATTTTAATTATAGGGTGTGTTCAGATTAAAGATTTTAACTACGGCGTAAAGCAGATTGATAGAGTTAATGCAAAATACAATACAAGTATGGACACTTATCCAAAAAATATAGATGCGATTAATTCTTTGATTAATGACCTAAAAGAGTTAAAAAAGGTTAAGCTGGACAATGGCCAAGAGCAATTTTATTATCTCGTAAATTATAGAATGTTAAATCTTGAAGCTGAGAGATTTTTCATTGAAGGCCAGAAATATGGTAGTTTAGGCACTACTAAAGACGGATTTGGCTGCAAGCTGAGGCCGCTCATAATCGAATCTGTCGCTCTGAGAAATCAGTCAGCATTAAAAGGCTTTGAAGCCATTGATTTGCTAAGAGAATTTGCCAGAAAATATCCCGAAGAAGCATTGACTGCAAATCTATCTGATAAAAATGCGTTGTTTTTGAATGCAACATTTTATAGCGTATTTTCAGAAGCAAGAAGGGACAGCAACATAATCAACAATTTCTGCCCGGTCAACAGGACTCTGGAGCTTTATCAGGAAGAATTCAGGAAAAAGACAAATTATACCGAAGATTTTATAAGCAGCTTGACTTATGCGCAAGCAGTTAATATTTGGAAGAAACTAAAGGAAATAGAATAAAATGGCACTGAAAAAACCGCAAAGCATGGAAGAGTGCATTTATTTCACAAACCGAACTATTGATTCTGGAAGTGCAATGGCATGGGTATTCAGGAAAGAGTGCCCTAAGTGCAAGAAAGGCATTATGGGGAAGCCGCAAAAGAAATCTGGAAAAGTTGATAAAAAAGCGGATTATTATGTTTGTTATTCATGCAATTATCAGGAAAGCAATGAGCAGGTTGAAAATAATTTAACAATTAATATTGAATACAAATGCCCCCACTGCGGACATGAAGACGAAACAACAACGGAATACAAAAGAAAATCATTCCAAGGCGTACCCTCTTTTGTTTTTGAATGCCAAAAATGCCATCAGAAGATTGGATTGACGAAAAAGCTAAAAGAGTCAAAGAAAAAGAAAGGAGAAGCTGCTGATGAAGAATAAGTTTATGAGGCAATTATGATTGGTACGCTGGTTGGCGGGATTATTTTTCTGATTTTTTTAATGGTTATATTAGTTGCATTAATTTTTGTATTCTGGATTTGGATGCTGATTGACTGCTTAAAAAGGGACTTTAAAAAAGAAAATGACAAGATTGTATGGGTTCTAGTAATAATTTTCCTGCATATTATTGGTGCAATCATATATTATTTTGTTGTGAAGGCTGATGATAAAAAGGGAAAGAAAAAATAGTTTATGACATGCTATTCGAGCTTACCAACACTAAATTTCTATCCAAACTCGATGTTGGTTGAGTTTGCCACACTGGTCTGTTATATGGAACTACATAATTCTGCCAGATATATGCTGCTGCCCCCTTATGCAGTCTAGCATTATCTATGGATCCATAATCAAGATACTGTGATGACCTTTTCTTTAATCTTCTCCAAACCTCATGCTTCATGCGTAATTCCATGTTCTGAAACTTTGTATCATACTCTCGTGCCTCTTGGCTTTCCATGCTATTATCGACGCTGTGTTGATACAAACGTATCGCTTCTTCCACAAGCATCTCTGTCCGCATTTCCCTGTCAATAGCAGATATTTGCCCTACTTTCTGCTCCAGATTTTGTGGAAGTCTATTACAAAATACATTTCCAAAGTATACAGCGGCGTCACAATATTGTTTTCCAGTGTCTAAATCATTTTGTTCATAAAAACTGCGTGATTTACTCAAAAGCCGGGCCATAATCCTTTTCTTATCTCTTGCATGAAGTCCCCTAACAATAGCTACCAAATTTTCTTCTATATCTGATCTCAAGACAAAAAATTTTCGTGAAGAACCATAGAGTTCCAGTACAGTTTCTAAAAATGCCTCCATTAATTCAGGTTCCTTTAAAGCTGATTCTGGCCGTAAACTCATTAACTTTGGCTAATAGTGGGTACTATAAAAATCTATTTCTTAGAATTCTCTAACAATTCATTGACTTTTTTCCAGTTGACGACGTTCCACCAATCCTTTATGTAAGCTGATTTATTCCACATATGCTTAAGATAAAAACTATGTTCCCATGTATCTATACCCAAGATCGGAACTTTTCCTTCCATTATCGGCGAATCTTGATTTGCAGTGCTGTAAACTTCCAGTTTTTCTTTATTCAAAACAAGCCATGCCCATCCTGAGCCAAATCTATTCAATCCTGCATTTGTCAATTCTTCCTTGAACTTATCAAAACTTCCGTATGTTTTACTTATTTCATCTCCAATTTTTCCATTTGCTTCTCCGCCAGAATTCGGTGCCATCACTTGCCAGAAAAATGAATGATTGCTATGCCCGCCGCCATGATTTCTTACAGCAGTTCTTATATTTTCAGGCACATCATTTATTTTCTTCAGAAGCTCATTAACATCCATATTCTCGAATTTTGTGCCTTTTATTGCTGCATTCAGCTTGTCAACATAGGTCTGATGATGCTTTGTATGATGTATTTCCATTGTTTTTGCATCTATATAAGGCTCCAAAGCATCATACGCATACGGCAATTTAGGTAATTCATGCATTATAACCACCTCCAAATATTAACTATTGTTAATTTGGTATATTTTAATTCTATAAATAGTTTTTGATTATAGCTTATATTGAAAACATTTTTTGATTTTACCACTTTTAAAAACTCAACAAAAAGGAAAGATTTAAATAATATAATATTGAATGATTTAGAATTAACTATTGATTTGAAAAAGGTGAAATGAAATGGGGTATTATACTGAGTATCTTTCTACAATTCTTAAAGGACCTTTCGCTACATCAATAAAAGAGAGAATCGAAGCAAGAAAGTTGATAAATAATCTAAGTACTTCAGATAAAAAAATTTACGATCTTCTTCCTGAATTGGTAGATAAGAAGCATAAGGTAACAAAAGCAGGTAAAGAAGAAGATAAAGTCATCAAAGAATTAAAAATAGCTGCGGCAAAAGGCTACTCATTGGCATTCAATGTGTCTACCATGGATATGCAGGTGCTTGAAGCAACTGATAGCCTAATACAGGTTATGTCAAAAATTCATCAACTTGGTAAAAGCGCTGCAGCAGGCTCTGTACTGCATGAGAGAATAGAAAAGTTAAGTCAGCTTTTTGTACAACTAATGCAAAAAGCTATGAAAAAGTCTAGAGAAGAGGAAAGATGGGAATACAAATATGTTATGGTCATTGTAAATCAATCGGCAAGAAAAAATCATGTTCAATTCATGAATGCTGTTAGAACAATGTTCCAGGATCTTAAACGACAATCCAGATTAGCCAAGTTCGCTATAAGAGCAGATATAGGGAAAGAGCGTCATTATTATTTCGGGATTGTAAAACTAACCGAGAAATGCAAAACTTTGTTGAAAGAAGTTGAAAAGGAATTAAAAAGAAACCATAGAGAAGGTCTAGAAAGGCTGATACACAATTTTGAGAGTATAATACAAGAAAGCGCTTTCGATGTAGAAAAGGCATTTTACGAGGCATATTTGATAAAGAAAAGGGATTTTTTGCTAATGCTGAAACTTCTAGTAAATATAGAGGTCTTAAAGGGCATGAACAGGAAATGGGTTTTAATGCATTTCATGCCTTCGGAATTGGTTAGGAGAAAAGAAATTCAATTAGATGAAATTGAAGATAAAGTGGCAAAAGAATTTCATACTATAGCTCAAGCTTTGAGAATTTCAATGGTGCGTATAGAACGCCTAAATGCAACAGTAGCTCGAGTTTAATTCTCAAAAAAAGAGGTATTAACTTAAAATGATGCAAATGCGCGATTGGATAATAGGCGCTATAGGCATACTTATCGGAGCATTTGGTTTATTATCTCTTATTGGAATTATGTTTTCTGATGTTTCAAAAACGGCCCTTGTATGGATTGCCGCATTGGCTGGATTTGTTCTCCTTTATGCCGCTATCATAGAAATAACCAACAGCAATGTTCTAGGAACAGTATCTTTGATTGTTGCAGGCATAGCCTTAGTAATTTCCTTATTGCCAGCTCTTAACAGCTTGGGCTGGCTCGGCTCATGGGCGGCATTTAGTTGGATAGGTGAAACTATCTACAAGCTTGTATTGATTGTAGAAGGAATTTTCTTGGCGATAGCTACCTTTGCTATGGAATTATAAAATTAACAAAATAAAATTCTAACAGAAAGGGTTTGGGACACTGGTATATCTTACCCATAAATACGCTACAACTAATCCGAGTACAACACCTACGATAAATAACACAACAGGATGCGTAACAATTCCTCTCTTGCTTTTTAAAAAATCCATTAAAATCACCTTTTTTGACTAATGAGTTATTTCTGAAATTCCTTATATTTAAACGTTTCTATTTTTATCTGGAAGTTTTTGGTTTTCAACAACTTTTATAAATAATAGCTGTTGTTCTACTAAGTATGCG
>CAYOWR010000014.1:5949-9771 GCA_964407725.1 uncultured Methanosarcinales archaeon | reverse complement strand
TAAGAAAAAGAGGGGGCAATCTGGCTGATATTGCAATACTTGTAATAGATGTCAATGAAGGCATCAAATTGCAGACAATAGAATGCATTGACATTTTAAAGCAGTATAAAACGCCTTTTGTGATTGCCTTGAACAAGATTGATTTATTATCAGGGTGGAATTCCAACCAGAACCTTACATTAATGGAGAATATACAAAAACAGCAAGAGCAAGCAATGTTATTGCTCGAAAAGAAATTATACGAGGTTGTTGGCAAAATATCTGAGCATGGTTTTAACTCTGAGAGATTTGACAGGGTTGAGGATTACACGAAGCAAATAGCAATTATCCCAATTTCTGCAAAAACAAAGGAAGGACTGCCAGAATTATTGATGGTCTTGACAGGGTTGTCGCAGAAATTCCTCGAAGAAAACTTAAAGATTGATGTTGAAGGCTATGCAAAAGGAACAGTTTTGGAGGTTAAGGAAGAAAAGGGTTTAGGAACGACCATTGATGTAATAATTTATGATGGCACTTTAAAGCAGAATGACACTATTGTCATAGGCTCTTTGACAGATCCAGTCGTTTCGAAAGCCAAAGCAATGCTTATGCCCCCTCCTTTGATGGAGATGCGCGACAAAAAGTCTAAATTTAAGCCCGTAAAAGAAGTAAGCGCAGCCATAGGCATAAAGATTTCTGGCCCGGAATTAGACAATGTAGTTGCTGGCATGCCATTAAGAAGCTGTGCTTTAGCCGATGTTGACAAGGTAAAACAGGAGATAAAGAAAGAGGTTGAGGAAGTTATAATAGAAACAGACAAGCAAGGGATTGTAATAAAAGCTGATTCCTTAGGAAGCTTGGAAGCATTAACTAAATTGCTGAAAGAAAAAAATATAGAGATAAAAAAAGCATCTATTGGGAATATTTCGAAAAAAGACATCTCTGATGCAGAAATCAACTATGAAAAAGACCCTCTGCAGTCAGCAATTCTGGGATTTAATGTTGAGCTTATGCCAGATGTCAAAGCTCCGGACAATGTAAAAATTATCTTGAGCGACATAATCTACAAGCTTATTGAGGATTTTGAGAAATGGCAGCAGGAAGAAAGAAAAAAGCTTGAGGCAAAAGAAATTGATTATTTAGTGAAGCCCTGCAAGCTGCAGATTTTAAAAGGCTATGTTTTCAGGCAGAATAATCCTGCTGTTGTAGGAGTTGAAGTTCTTGCAGGAACCTTGAAGTCTGGTACTCCTTTGATGAAAAAGGATGGAGCAACAATAACAGAAGCAAAAAGTATGCAGCATGAGCAGGAAACAATTGAGAAAGCCGAGAAAGGCAAAAGAATTGCAGTTTCAATGCCAGATGTAACTGTTGGCAGGCAAATTCACGAAGAAGATGTTTTGTATTCTGCGATTCCAGAAGAGCATTTCAAGAAATTCAAGGAATTCAAGAAGCTAATGACCCAAGAAGAGATAGAAGTTCTTAAGGAGATAGCTGAGATAATGCGCAACCAAAACCCAATGTGGGGGATTTAAATTTTTAATCATATAATAATTCAAATTCAATCCGTCCCTTCGGGACAATAATTACTGCTCGGCTCGCTGTCTCTCCACATCGCTCGCCTCGCCATACATTCAATAAAAATAAAAAACTCTTAATCAAAAATGCCAGAATTAAAAATCCTTAACAACAAGGAAATAAAAGAAATTTATGGACTGATTGAAAAACAGTGGGGCGCTAAAATAAAATTAGATTACGGATTTCTGAAGAATAACAAGAACAGAGTTTTTGTGATAAGCAAGGATATTTCAAAAATTGATATTTCAAAATTAAGGTTGAATTCTGTTGGAATGTATTTCTGCGAGTTTGATAGATTAGGAATACGACTAAGCATAGAAGGAAGCCAAATTGTAGGACCAAAAGCAACAAGAAATGTTGTTGAATTAGGTGAAGAAGAAACAAAAAGATGGTTTAAAGGCGAAGATTTGGAAAAGGAATGCAAAGATTGCAATGGCTTTGTGATTTTGAAAGCCGCGAAAATCAAAGATTTTCGGGACATCAAAAATCCTAGGGATTTTTTAGTGAATAAAAAAGATTTTCTTGGGACAGGAAAATACACTAATGGAAGAATTTTGAATTATGTTGGGAAGACGAGAAGGGTTAATGTTTAGCGTAGTCACTTTTTTGTGGTACGTCCCATCTAGTATAGTCTATGCCCAAACGGTCCCACAATTTTGCTGTTGGAGACGAGTTTACTGCACACTTGACCGAACCACCGAATTTTCCAGGCAAGTTTGTAATGTCGTGCCGCGTTTCTATCACTCTAAAACTATTCTGTCGAGACCTAAAAGGATTATTTTGTCTATTGACTACTGCAATACACTGACCATCATATGTAATAACATAATAATTATTTGGCATACCATCACGACCAGTAAGTATTACTGTTGAACCAAAATGTTTTCTGAGAGCATCAAATAGATGTTCCTGCTGTGCATAATGCTCCGAGTCAATAGATAAGATTTTTTCTGTAGGGATATGACCAACAGTAGTATCTATGTGCTCTGTTTCTAATGCAAAATCATCAATGCCAACTATTTTACCTCGATAAGGTGGAACAAAAATTATTTCATTATCACCTAAAAAATCACGAAAGTGCCTAGAATCTCTCATTTGCCGTCTTAATTTATCTTCTATACTAGTAGAAACTAGAACAAAACCATTACTGAATAAATAATTCCCCCCATGGGCCAGCTCGCCAAAATCTCTTTCAGCGATTACTAGTCCATTATTTAAAACATACAAATCATTAGGCCATGAAGCAGCAGTTGCAAAAACTTCAAGCCCTGTAGCTTTTAATGCATTTCCTATTGCCCTTCTTTCTCTTTTTTGTGTTCTGATATTATTAACTCCAAATATTAATTTAGGCGTAGAAGATTCAGTAACTAATTCATCAATTCCATCACTCCTAATAATACCTATCGTTGTCATATTTAGATAAAAATTTGATTTAATAAATTTCTATATCTGCACTATAATATAATCAACACCACATATCTTTTCTAACAATTCCCTATAATGCACATAAAATGGGTCGTCTGTATTTAGACTTGAGGTTTTTTTCCTTAAATGGCGCCTGTTATGTGCTTTGTTCTTGACATCAATTTCATGATCAAAGAGCTTTCTTCTTTCAACAAGCTGTATCTCTCTTATAGTTGGCGCCCTTATATTTTTTCCACTCACATCCCTTGTTTCCACAAGGACATTGATTCCATTATATGTACTATCCTTTTTTTTGTAATGATCGTCTACTTCTAGTATTCTAACTTGAAATCTTCCCATGGTTATAGTCCTAGGTCTTCCTATTACCGGCTCTCCTCCGAGTACATCAACTGCCCAGTAAACTTCACTTCTGTCTGTCAACACGACCCTGTAGGCAGCTATATCCTTTATCAAATCGTCCAGTGTTATAGCATCATCTTGCACAAGTCTTCTTGGTAATTTTTCACCTGTAGAGCTTTTTAGCCTGTAACTTACAAACCTGGGGCTATGTCTCTCGAATCTTTCAAGACTAGGCTGTTCTGCCTGGTTTGCATTAACATTCCCGTAACCGCCTTCCAAAGGCCTAAAAATATCTGTGACTAACGGTAGCAGAGCTCCCAGATTAGCTTCCTCTCCAACCCACAAATAACCATCCGTGCGTATATCTCTGTCATTGAAAAAAAAGAATCTTGAAGCGCTAATGTCAAACGCTCTGAATCCTAGGCTTCTTAATCTACTTCTTTCAACATCTATAAACCCCTCAACCTTACTTTCTTTAATGATCCAAAATTCGTTTATCTTTCT
>CAYOWR010000014.1:0-5939 GCA_964407725.1 uncultured Methanosarcinales archaeon | reverse complement strand
TGTGTTATAACATCATCAATGGCCTTGCCCTTTAGTGGTTTCTGGAAAAATTCATGCTGGCAATCAGTCATGTCACTTCCTATGACGCCTTGCACATTCCTGTCACCATAAAATATTCCGTCAGCTGCAAGATACACCATTTTTTTAAAAGCCTCTCCAAGAAAAAAATTGGCTAGCGCCAATCCGAATGGAAAAGCTGTGCGGTCAAGCCCCTTCTTGAGAATCACCATTTCTACAGTAGCCTTATCAATCTCTCCTTGGCTGAATTGTGGTGGATTTCCTTTATGGGTTTTTATATATCTAAGATAGGCTTGGCGCAACTCCCTAATCATATTGTAAAGAATGCTGTCTCTATCTAAACCTCTACCTCTATAATGTTGCAGTAAATTCGGCTCGCTGTATTTTGGCTTCATTCTTATCCAGGACTCAACTTAGTTTTATAAATCTTTTCCTTAATACTACTAGAAAGTGGTGTTAATCAAATAGGCTTGGGAGTTGCGGCTCTAGCATTTCTCAGCATTCTAGTATAATTATCCACAGCAGCCGCTACACGAGCGTCTCCCCAGTTGAATCTAAAGTGCGGATCGGCTCTATATTGCTCAACAATTCTTAAAAGTACAGCTGTTAACATATATTGTAAAGTTCGATTACCAGTCACCTCTTGAGTAGCCCGTTCTCTATCTATACTGCTTTCTGGTTCAGCTAATCTGGAAAGATATCTCTCTACTAGTCCATCAAGCGCTCCTCCCCTTTTAGACTCGGTTATTCTAAATAACGTTCTATCTACCACAGCTTGTTGCACCTGGCTGTCTATGTATTTCTTACCTTGTAAATCAAATGGTTTAGGATTATCGCCAAGGTACGGCTGTAAAAAACCTGGAGCGTACTTCAACTCCCTCTGGCCATTACCTTGCAAATGCCTGAACAAGCGCCAATTATTATGATTTACATGCGGCGGGATGTTGTGTCCCCTACAGTAGTAGTTCAGCAAATGAAATTCTACACCATATCCTCTTTCAAGTACAACATCTATGAGCCTGTCATTTAGTTGTATCAAGTAGGGATCTGGGTCATTTGCTCTATGGAGATACCACCTCATTCCATCAATAATTGCAAAGCCTTGAAACACAGCTTTTATTTTATCAACAGAAGTAAAGGTTGGACTTTTGATTCTGCTTGTATCAAAAACATGGCCTAATCTTCTGTCCAAATTCTTAGCTGCAAGAACCAAACGATTTTTACCATCCCGCAGCAATCTTGTTAATCTGGTGTCAAAACCCGCGACTCTAAATACCCTTTCTTTCAATCGGTTATAACCCCCAACTAATGTGCCTTGCAAGTCATCCATCTCGCCAATATTGGCAATTCCATCAGAAGCTTTATGCATTTGATGCTTCCTTTTACCAGTTTGGATCATACCCTCGACAGCAAATAGATAATTACTTTCTTCTCTAGTTAAATCTTGGATTCCTGCTATAATTCTGCCCGTTGCCCGATAAAATATACCTCTACTACTCTCAGAAAGGTTTTCTTCTATAAATCTCAGATAATCAGCTTCCAGAGTTCTTAAGAAATATGATCCTTTTTCTTCTGGCAAATCATGCCACAATGCAGCAATGACATCAGCAAAATGAGGGCATCTCTTGCTTGGTCTTCTCCTATAGGTCCCTATGAAAGCGCTCAACACATGAGCATCAGACAAATATTTGTTAGTCTCTTCAAAGGCATCAATAAAATTTTGAGCCACTTCAATCGGATGTCCAGAATAAAGCGGTATGACTTTTCCAGTTCCTCTAATCTTTCTTCGTGCTGTGCCGTGTTGGAGGAGTGTATATTCTAAAGCAAAGGCTAAAACCTTTATAGTTTCGTCATCAAAGAAACGTCCGCCATTATACGGTTTATTGAAATTTCTATCAACAAAATCAATCATAGCTTGGCGATTTCCAATTCGAGCTTGTGTGTATAGATAATTTACTTCTTTATAGAATTGAACTCTTTCTGAGGGCGTTTTTGTATTGGGCAAATAAGGCAGCAAAGATTTAACAGTTGCTTCGATATCACCAGCAGGGGAATCAGGAAGTTTTTGGGCAGCGACACGACATACTTCATCCAAATCCAACGCATGAATATTTCCTGATCTCACGGCAGGGTCTTCTATCAAAACACTTCCAACTATTCTTTCTAAATTTTTCCTATCTCCAGCGTCTGAAACAGTTGTCATTTTCCTTATAGCCCTCTATTTAACAACCTCTTTTTACAAGAATCTATTCAAAACCCCCTCTATGTATTGTATGGGTTTATAGCTTTAAAAATCTATCTATTATAAGCTATATATATTTTCCGAGAAAGGCTTATTTTTCAGAAATTTAGGATTATTATCAATTATTTTCAATAATCACAATAATTTTATTCTCTTTTTCTTTTAAAAAGACAATTAAATCCTTATTCAACTCAAAAGCAGCCTTATTTGACTTTATTGCAAGCGTTCTTTCAGATACGAAATCTGTCTTTCTTATGACGATTTCCTTATCGCTGTTAAAATGAGGATTGAACTCAGCTTTTATTTTTTCTTTGATTTTTTTATTATTTAATGTCTCAATCGTTATTGTTATTTTTTTATTGCGTAATTTTTTAATAAAATTTTTTATCTTTTCCAACTCAAAATCTGCTTTTACTCCAACTATGCAGTCTCCTTTTAAGGTTAATTCAGAATCTTTTGTAAACTCCAATGTAGTCCTATGAGTTGCTAGTATGTTCGGATGCCCATAGGCATGAAATTTGTATTGCATTTTGTTTTTTGATTTTATTTTTTTAATTCTTATAATGCATAAATAGGCGAGGCAAAAATTATTGGCAATAAAATTTTTGCCGAGCACTAAATAATGCCGAAGGCGGATTGAATATTTATTTTTCAATAAGCGATTAACATTAGACTCTAGCTCTTTCTTTTGCTCTGAAACATTTATTCATTCGGTTAATTTATTTGTTTCTTTCCTAACGCATTAAATATATAATCAGCAATATAAAAATATAAAAAATATACCAAAATGATCAAAATTTACTTTAACAAACTCTGCAAGTAATCCTTCTTGAACTTAAACCCACTCTTCTTTGCCAGTTTCTCAATTCCATTGACGAAATTGCTGCCGTATTGCGCTGCCTGCTTCTTTCTCCATGCAAACTCTTTTTTTAATCCAATAAATTCCGCAGCCTCTCTTAAAATTATTTTTTTGTTATTTTTGTCAATCTTAAACATTGGATGGATATTCATGGCAGTTTTTATCAATTCTTTGTCTAAAAATGGAGTTCGTAAATTCAATCCAAGAGCTTTTGCAATAGTAAAATCCCTTATCAAGTCTCTTTTCCACATATTTCTTAAGCCATTCCAGCATTCCTTGTGCAGGGCTTCAAAATTATTGTTTTGCAGAGCTTCTTCATGCCTATGGTAGCCTGCAAAAACCTCTTCACTTCCTAATCCTCCAAACAAAATATTGTCCCCATTAGCTAGAGCCAATTTGCCAGCAGCATACAAAACAGAGCCAACACTAACTTTCACAATATCAGCGTCATTCAATATTTTCACAACTTCTTTTACTACATTCTCGAATTCATTTATATTTAATACTTTATACTTAAAATTAAACCTATATTCTTTCACAACTTTTTTTGCCCATTCAATGTCATCAGAGCCTTCAAGGCCTACAGTGTAGCAGGTAAAATTGAATTTCAACTGCTTTGCAACAAAGGCTATTAAGGAACTGTCAACACCTCCAGAAAAAAGAATGCCGAATTTTGTAATTAGTCTTTTCTTGACTGCATTAATAATAGATTCTGCAGTTTCCCTCTTTGCCCTTTCATTATTGGTCTCCAAGTCATCAAATCTATTTTCCAGGCTATTTACAAATCTAATCCACAGCTCTTCCGGGATTAGCTTTCCTTCCTTGACAATGCCTAATATTTGGGTCATATCTATAGTATTTTTGTATTTTTTAAAAATCTTTATATACTAATCCTATTTATTTTCAATAATGCCAAAAGAACAGGTAAGCGAGGATGAGCAGATAGGCTTTCATAAGGGAGCCTTGACGACTCTGGCAAAAGAACGGGAGGAAATGCTGAAAATTCTTTCAATTGTGGAGCAGCTTATGCAGATGCACATAAAAAGCCTGAAAGATCTGGGTGTTGATTTGCAGAAAGAGGCCCAGAAAAATAAAAAATAAACTATTTCAATAATTTATTGTAAACTTCCATCAATTCATTATATACTTTCTTTTTGTCCTCGTAGTTTAGCTTGACATAAATATTTCTTGCTGAAATATAGAATGCCTTTGCCTTTTCCATATTTTTCTTGTTAATGAATTCCTTTGCCTGATGCAAATCATCATAGCATTTATCCAACTCTGTTTTTTCAATCTTTTCTTCTTTTTTCGTCTCTTTTTTCTCTTCCTTGGCTTTTTCCGGCTTTTCCGCCTTAAGCAATCTTCTTAGAATTCCAAGTTTAGGCTTTGCCTTTTCTTTTTCTCTTCTTTTTTCTTCCTCTTGCCTTTTTTTCTCTAGTTCTTTCTGTCTTCTTGTTTCTCCTATGCTCCTTTTTCTCTCTTCTGCTTCGCGTTTTCTCTCCAAATCTTTTTGCTTCTTTAGCTCCTCTCTTTGTTTTAATTCTTCTTGGCGCGTTCTTTTATCTTCGAGCTCTTTTTGCTTTCGTTCTGTTTCTTCCTGCTTTTTTCTCTCTGCTTCTGCCTTTCGCCTTTCGCTCTCAATTCTTCTTCTTTCAGCAGATTCTTTCTTCAGTCTTTCTTCCCCTAGTTTTCTTTGCAATTCAATCTGTTTTTTCCTTTCCTCTTCCCTCCTTTTGGCTTCTAATTCTCTTAGCTTTCTTTCCTGCTCTAATAGTTTTAATCTTGCCTGCCGCTCTTTTTCTCTCTGAACGTCAATCTGCTTTCTTTCTTCAGGAGTCTTGTACAAACCGATATTATGCAGAAATCCCTTGAATTTCTTTTTTCTTTCTTTGGCTGATTTTTCCCTTTCCAATTCCATCTTCTTACTTTCTTCCTCTTTTTTTCTTTCAGTCTCTTTCTGCTTTTTTATATCTTCTTTTATGCCTTTTTCTTTAACAAGCTCATTTCTTTGTCTGTATAAGGTCATCAAATCATTGTAGACGGCTTGTTTCTCATGATGCGGCAGGCTTATGTAAAGGTCATTTGCTTTGAAATATAACTTATCTACTCTAGAAGCGTCTTTTTTGTATGTTGCCTTTTTTGCTTCTTCCACAATTTTTTTAAACTCATTGAGATTTCTGCTTGGCCTTAATTCGGCTTTACGCTCTTCCTGTTGCCTTCTTCGCTCTTCAGCTTGTTTCTGTTTAATCTCTTCTAGTTTCCTTTTTTCTTCCAACTCTTTTTGTTTTTTCAGCTCCTCTTCTTTTTTCTTTCTTTCCAGCTCTTTCAGTTTTCTTTCTTCCTCTAACTGCTTTAATTTTTCACGCCTCTCCTTTTCTTTCTGCGAAGCAATTTGTTTTCTTTCGTCCGGAGTTTTATAAAGGCCAATATTATGCAAGAAACTAATTATCTTTTCTTTTCTTTCTTTTCTCAGCTTTTCCTTTTCTGACTTTTTTCCTTTTGCATCTTCTCCCTGTTGTATTTTCATCTCTTTTTGTCTTTTTATCTCTTCCTGCGATTTTTTTTCTTTAACAAGTTCGTTTCTTTGCTTGTATAACTCCATCAAGTCATTATAAACAGATTGCTTTTCATGTTGCGGCAGATTTATGTACAAATCATTTGCCTTGAAATACAATTTATCAACTTTAGAGGCAGCTTTTTTATTGACAGCTCTTTTTGCTTCTTCCAGGATATTTCTGAATTTTTTTAGATACCTGCTTGGTTTGCTTTCTCGTTTTCTCCTTTCTTCCTCCAATATTTTTAATTTTTCCTGCCTTTCTT
>CAYOWR010000013.1:1378-9823 GCA_964407725.1 uncultured Methanosarcinales archaeon | reverse complement strand
GTGAAAGAATTATGATTCATGATAATTTTTATTCTCATTTATAATTTTTATAAAATCAGAAACTTCTTTTTCCACATCCCCTGACAAAACGGCAGAAATAGCTGCAGCAGAATCCGCGCCAGCTTTAATGACTTCTGCGACATTCTGCTTTGTTATTCCGCCAATTGCGACAATTGGGATGCTTATTTTTTCTCTTACTTTTGTTATTATTTCAGTTCCGCATGGATTGCCAGCATCTTTTTTTGTTGCTGTTGCGAATATCGGGCTTAAGCCAACATAATCAGCTCCGATTTTTTCTGCTTCTGCTGCTTCTTGAACATTATGGGATGTAAGGCCAATTATTTTATCATTTCCTAGCAATTTCCTTGCATGAAAATAAGACTCGTCTTCGTGTCCCAGATGAACTCCGTCAGCGTCCACTGCCAAGGCAACATCAACTCTGTCGTTTATAATTAGAATGACATCATTATCTTCACAAATTTTTTTTATTTTTTCAGCTTCATCAATCATTTCTTTATGGGATTTATTCTTTTCCCTGTATTGAATTATTTTGCATCCTGATTTGACTGCTTTCCCTACATCATCAAGAATTCCATTCCTGCTCAAGCTTGAGTCTGTAATGAAATAAAAATCAATCCCTTTCTTCAACCTTTGCCATCTGCTCAACTTTTCTTGCATCGAGATTGTAGACTTCATCATAGAAATTTTCCTTGAAAGTTCCAGGGCCTTTTGATTTTTTTGCAGCAAGCTCGCCTGCAATTCCATAGCATGACAAGGCGCATGCAGCAGCCTTTGCATAGTCTTTTTCAACGCCGGCAAATGCGCCGATTATTGAGGCAGCCATGCATCCTGTTCCAACCATCGAGCCCATCATAGCATGGCCGTTATTGACAAGATAAACTTTGTTTCCATTAGTTACAATATCCTCTTTTCCGGTTATTACTGCAACATTCTTGTATTTTTTTGCAAGCGTTTTTGCAACCTCGATTAAGTTTGCTTCAACTTTTGTTGCTTCAACGCCTTTTGTAACAACATTTTCACCGGCAAGCTTTGCAATTTCTGAGGCATTCCCTTTTATTATATCAATTTTAACAGTGTTCAGTAATCTTAAAGCTTCTTCATCCCTCAGCTTTGTTGCGCCAACTCCAACAGCATCCAATACAACAGGAATTCCTTTCTTATTAGCGCTTTTTCCTGCAACTATCATTGAGTCAATTAATTCCGGAGTTAAAGTTCCGATGTTAAGAACCAAAGCAGAAGCAATTGCTGCCATATCACCTGATTCTTCTTTTGCATGCGCCATAACAGGCAATGCGCCAAATGCCCTGGTCATATTAGCGCAATCATATATAGTAACCCAGTTAGTTATATGATGAACTAATGGCTTGTTGTTTCTGACTTTTTCAAAAGTTTCTGATATCATGGTTTTTTAGGAGTTAAGTGGCATTTTTAAATGTTGCCACAAATTATTTAAACACACAACAAAACCCAAGTTTTGGGGTGATTTTTGAATGATAAATGGCAAAGTTAGAGAAGTGGATGTTACAAGAGCGATTATTGAGAATTTTACAAAAGATTTCTCTGATTATGCAGAGAGTGATGTAGTAATTGTTGGTGGAGGTCCAGCCGGTGCAACAGCAGCCTTATTGCTTGCAAGAGAAGGCGTAAAAACTTTGATTATTGAAAAGGACATTAAAGCAGGAGGAGGAATGTGGCAGGGAGGTATGCTTTTCCCGAAAATTGTTGTTGAAGATCCGGCTAATAAGTTTTTGGAAGCATTCGGCATTAAGATGGAAAAGCAGGGCAACTTATATGTCGCAGACAGCTATTATGTAACTGCAAAGCTTCTTGCACAAGCATTCGAGCACGGAGCAAAAATGCTTAATTCTGTCAAAGTGCAAGACGTCATTTACAGAGAGGATGGATTGCATGGTGTTGTTGTAAACTGGACGCAGGTTGCGCACTTGACAGCGGAATGTGTTGACCCATTATGCATAGAAAGCAAACTTGTCATAGATGCAACCGGGCATAATGCAGAAGTCTGCAAGATCGTAAACGAAAAGATAAAGCCGATAAAAGGTGGCTTTGTGGGGCATGAAGGCTCAATGTGGATTGAAAAAGGGGAGATTGCAACTGTACAGAACACAAAAGAAGTTTTTCCAAATCTGATTGTTGCTGGAATGGCGGCAAATTCAGTTGCCGGCTTGCCAAGGATGGGACCCATATTCGGCGGCATGTTCTTGAGCGGGATAAAGGCAGCAAAGCTTGCGCTTGAAAAGCTGCAGTACGGCAGATTCAAGAAAAATAATGTGCCTAAAGATGTTATGACTGCGATAGGCGATTAGTATTTTTTGATTTTTATTTTTTTATTCTTTTTTACTCATATAAACAGAATAACCTGCTTTCGTTGCAATAACTTTGACATTCCCAAAAACCTCTTCCATTTTCTTGCTTAATGTTTTTCCGCCTTTGTTATGCCTTGCAACTAGCTGCAGATTTCCACCAGTTTTTAAGTGATTTTTTGCTTCTTCTATTAATCTAAAACAAACTTCTTTTCCAGCAGTCTGCGGCGGATTTGATAAAATCACATCAAAATCATTATTTTTTATTTTTTCGTATAGATTGCCTTGATGAATTTCTGGATTGATATCATTTAATTTCACATTCTTCTTAGCTAAAACAACAGCTCTTTTGTTGATATCTGTCATTGCAACATTTGCATCAAATAATTTTGCCGCTGCAATTCCTAAAATTCCAATCCCGCAGCCAATATCAAGAACCTTTGAATTTTTATTAACCAGCATATTTTCTGCAAGCAATAAAGTGCCTTTATCGACCTTTTCTTTAGAGAATACTCCGGAGCCAGTATAGAATTCAAATTCTATATTTCTTATTTTTTGTTTTATCTTTCTTAAATTCAAATCCGATTTTTGCTCTTCAGAATAGTAATGCTCCATTTTAGTATTAACATTTAAAGTTTTATTTTCAGCAATCCTTAATGACAATAAGCAATAGTAATAAATCCAATAAACAATTAAATTTTTAAATGTCGGAAATTAAAAATTTCCGAGCACACTCGAAAATGTTCCAATTTCGATGATCCTTGAACGACCTCTTTCAGCAAATGTGTTTGAGGTAACCCGTTGCCCCTTACTTTTGCTAATATGATCATACTATGAGGGGCACCCAGTGAAATGCGAGGTTCGCGAGAAACTCGCTCACCATTTACCTTGCTCATGGAAGCGCATGGGTCTCTTATTTTTATTAAAATCGTTATAATGGATTTGAATTTAAATTAAAAATATTTTATTTATATTATTTGTTCTCGGATTGTTTAGTTAATAAAAATTATTATGATTTTTCTTCCTGTTCCATTATATTATAAAAATTATATAATATCCTATCAACGCCTTTAACCAAGTCAAATCCAGAGCCTTCCACAACTATGCAATTATCATTGTAATAAACTCTGAATTTGTCTGACTCCCTTATGTAAAGAATAAGCTTGTCTTTGTCTTCGCAAGTGACTATAGGCCTGTTCTTGCAAGGCTGGGTTTCATTTCTATCGCAGGCTGCGATAGGTGTTTTTTCAAAAACTTTCAGCATA
Source organism: uncultured Methanosarcinales archaeon (assembly GCA_964407725.1). Taxonomy (GTDB): domain Archaea; phylum Nanobdellota; class Nanobdellia; order Woesearchaeales; family GW2011-AR4. The sequence continues at coordinate 6,216 of CAYOWR010000013.1, read as the reverse complement.
TGCGTGTCAAAATCTCCAACTGCCAATCCAACATATGAAAACTCTTTTCCAGTCGGATTAAATGTAACATAAAATTCAGTTTGATTGTCAAAAAATTCCTTATCCAGATTTCCTTCAATAACTATGTCTTGCAACTCTCTGGGCGAGTAACGCAGAGACAAGCTGTATATTTTTGTTCCTTTCGGAGACTGAAGCTGGGTGTACCATACATTATCCAATGTTACAAAGCTGTAAACTCCTTTATACACATACCCTTGCTCTGGCTTTAGCTTCCCTTGCAGATTCAAAACATGCAAATCTTCTAACGTTAAAGGCTCTGGCTTATTGAAGCGAATATATATAAATATAGATGCTAAAAGAATTAAAATTATCACTATGCTAATTATCAGAACTTTTTCAGATGATTTTCTTGGTTCCTCAATATCAGCTTTATCTGTATTTTCCACCTTTTTATCAAATTCTTTTGCCTCAGGCTCGAGCTTTTCTTTCCATTTTTCATATTCTTCCTTTTCGATAATACCTGAATCAAAGCTTCCTTTCAAAACATCAAGCTTTTTTCTTGGGTCTTTCATTTTATTACACCTAAAATTCCATATAATAATCTGTCTTTTGCCATGATAAATCCTGCTTCTGATGATGATTCTGCTATAATGCAATTATTTTCAACATAAATGCCTGTCGAATTTCCATATTTGAAATAAACAACTGGCACGGCTTCAGTTGCATCATTGCATGTTATAATTGGCAGATTAAATGAATTATTTGTTGTGAAACCTTTTCTTAGATAAACATTATATGCTGCTAAAGTTAATCCCATTTGATGCTGGGCTAAAGCAATAGGCACTTTAAAAGTGCTGTTAATATCTGATGTTGTATCTATTTCAAGCTTATTCTGCAACTTGTTGGAAAAATCAGCAGCAGAAATCTCGCTTACTTCCGAAGGCAGAAAAGTGAATGCAGCTTCTCTTTCATATATTCTTGCAGTCCAGACATTATTTTTCCTCATAAACTTTATTCCTTCATAATTAACCTTTTCTGGCGCAGAGGAAAAGCCAAAGAATACAAAACTGAAAGTTGTGCCTATCATAATAAAAACCATGAATGCTATCAATACCCAGTTTTTTTTCTCCTTTCTTTCTTTCATCAGTTTCTGGATAGATATACATTATTTATAAGGTTTTTGCCTGGGTAATATAATAAACAGAAAAATTTATAAATAGTATATCGCTACCGATATATCGAAGTCGATGTATATAGACTTCGAATACTAGAAATTGCAAATGCAATTTCTTTGTAGCGGTGCCGATATAAAATGATGGCTGGGTATTTAAGATTGATAGTTATGAAGACTTTGGCAGACAGAAAGCTGTCGGGCTATGATTTGATAAAGCAGATAGAAAAAGAAACAGGCACGTGGAGGCCGAGCTTTGGCTCAATATATCCCCTTCTTGAGAAATTGCTGAAAGAAAAATTAGTGGATTTTGATGTGCAAGGCAGAAAGAAAGTATATTTTTTGACTTCTGAAGGGAAAAAGCATCTTGGCATAATAGACAAAAGCAAGAACACCCTTGTTGACAGGCTTATTGGGACATGGAAGGCATTTGGAAAGATAACTGACAAGAGAGAGATGAATTTCATGCTTGAGGTTTTTAACAGCCTGAAAAAAGGCCAGCTTCCGTTCAAGGAATTCAATCCTGAATTAAACGAATTCAGGGCAACTATATACGAGGTTTATTCTGCCGGCAAGGATAGCAGAAAAGTAAAGTCTATCTTGCGGAAAACTATAAAAAAACTGAAATCAATCAGATAATATGAAAAAAACTCTAATCAAGCTTGAAAATGTATGGAAAACCTATAAGATGGGTCATGTTGAAGTTAATGCGCTGCAAAATCTTAATCTTGAAGTTAAAGAGGGCGAATTTGTGGCCATAATGGGCCCTTCTGGATCGGGAAAGTCAACAGCAGTTAATATGATTGGATGCCTTGATGTCCCTACAAAAGGCAGTATTTATCTGGAAAATCATGACATATCAAAGCTTGATGAATCAGAGCTTGCGCAGATTAGGGGCAGAAAAATCGGATTTATTTTCCAGCAGTTCAATCTTGTGCCGACATTAACAGCTGCTGAAAATGTTATGCTGCCGATGATATTCCAAGGCGTACCAGAAACTGCAAGGCTAAAGAAGGCAAGAGAGCTTTTGGAACTTGTAAAACTTAAAGAAAGGATGAATCATAAGCCAGCTGAGCTGAGCGGAGGCGAGCAGCAGAGAGTTGCAATTGCAAGAAGCCTTGCAAACAATCCAGAAGTAATTTTGGCTGATGAGCCGACTGGAAACCTTGACAGCAAGACTGGAGCTAGCGTGCTTGATTTTTTAGAAGATTTGCATAAAAAGGAAAGGAAAACAATAATCATGGTAACTCACGATCAAAATCTGGCAAAAGTCGCTGAGCGCACAGAATTTTTGAAAGATGGAAAAATTGTAAAATCGCTGAATAATAGGAGTTGATGAAAAATGAAAATGAGAAAGTATATTTTGTTTTTAACATTTGTGCTGCTTGCAGGCATCGCATTTGCAGCTGTTAACACACAGTACATGGGCAAAGCGCCTGATTTGAGGGTTACTATAAGCATTCAAGATCCTGATCCTGTCGAGCCTGGCAAGGAAGTTGAAGTAAGCTTCAAGATAGAGAATAATGGGACCACTGCAGATAATGTGATATTTGAGGTTTTGCCAGAATATCCATTTAGCTTGATTCCGGGTGAAAGCCCAACCAAATCTATTGGCACAATTGGCACGTCGCAAAATGGAAAGCAGAGTGTTATTGTAAGATATAAACTAAGAGCAGCTCAGGATGCTGTAGATGGAAACCATGAAATCAAAGTAAGGTACAAGATTGAAGGCTTTGATTCCTGGGTAATGCTAGAAGACTTGAACATAAAAGTGCAAAGCCATGATGCTATAATAGCAGTTGACAAGTTTGTTTCAGAACCAAATATTGTGGCGCCTGGCTCAAGGGCAAAATTAGTTATAACTCTGAAAAATTATGCTACATCATTGCTAAAAGACATCAAAGTGGTACTTGACTTGGGAAAAAGCGGAGACGAAGCAACGCCATTCTCTCCATTAGGCTCAACAAATGAAAAAGTGATTTCATATATAGAGCCTCAGTCAACAAAACAAATAGAGTTTGAGCTTCTTGTTGATCCTGATGCAGCATCAAAGTCTTATAAAATACCAATAAGCATAAGATATTCTGATGCAATCAGCAAAAACTATTCCAAATCCAATATCATTACAGTCATTGTTGGGGATGAGCCGGATGTTTCTGTTGGCATTGACAGCACGACAATCTATAGCGCAGGAACTGCTGGAGAAATAACTGTAAAAATTGTAAATAAGGGATTGCCAGACATGAAGTTTGTGAATGTAAAATTGGCCAATAGTGAAAAGTATAGAATAATATCTCCTGCTGAAATTTATATCGGCAATATAGATTCTGATGACTATGAAACAGCAGACTTCAAGCTGTATGTGGAAAAAACCTCTGAAAAGAAACTATTATTGCCTTTGACTGTTGAGTACAAGGATGCGAACAATAAGGACTATAAGAATACAGTAAATCTTGAGCTTCCATTGTACAGCAGTTCTGAAGCAAAACAATTAGGACTTGTAAAGGGAAATGGCAAATTAACTTGGGTCTTGCTTATAGTTCTAGCTGTGGCAGGATTTTTTGGCTATAGAATGTGGAAAAAGCGCAAACGGCATTAAAATGCTAAAAGATTATGCAGTTTTTTCGCTTAAGAATCTTAGAAACAGAAGATTAAGAAGCTGGCTCACTATGATTGGAATATTCATAGGCATAGCCGCAGTAGTTTCTCTTATAGGGCTTGGGGAAGGGTTAAGGCTTGCTATAATGTCGCAGTTTGGATTTCTTGGGCCAGATGTGCTTGGCGTACAGGCTTCTGGACTGGCATTTGCAGGGCCTCCAGGAAGCGCGGTTGCAAAGCCTCTAAGCGATGAATTGACAGCCAAGATTGAAAAAGTAAATGGGGTGGAGGCAGCATTTAACAGGTATATAGAATCTACAACTATAGAGTTTAACGACAGGCAGGATATTGGCATAGCAGGCTCCATGGTTGAGGGAGAGAACAGAAAAGTATTGGAAACTATGATAAACCTCAGGGCAGATGAAGGAAGGCTTCTCAAGGATGGCGACACCAGAAAGGTTGTTCTTGGAAATGATTTTAAAAAAGATGGCACATTTGGAAAAGGAATTAAAGTTGGAGATAAAATTCTTGTGAATGGCATATTTTTCGAGGTTGTTGGAATTCTTGAAAAGAAAGGCAGCTTTATTTTTGACAGGATAGTCTTGATAAATGAAAAATCCATGATAGATGTGCTTGGAATTGATGAAAAAAAGGTTGATGTCATTGCTGTAAAAGTCAAAGACCAAAATAAGATTGCACAAGTCAAAGAAGACATAGAAAAACTGCTTAGGAAGGAAAGAAATGTTGAAAAAGGCGAGGAAGATTTTCAAGTTGAAAGCCCGCAGCAGACTCTTGAAGCATTAAGCTCAACATTATTTGCTGTGCAGCTTTTTGTGTACATCATAGCTGCTATTTCTCTTGCAGTTGGCGGCATAGGAATAATGAATACAATGTACACATCGGTCCTTGAAAGAACAAAAGAGATTGGAATTATGAAGTCAATTGGGGCAAGAAATTCCGCAATTTTTACGATTTTTTTTATTGAGTCTGGATTATTGGGCATGACTGGGGGCATAATAGGAATAGCTCTTGGAATGTTTTTTGCGTATGGAGTTTCATTTATTGGCCG